>CANQEF010000075.1 GCA_947594675.1 uncultured Bacilli bacterium | reverse complement strand
TATACTCCATTTATTATTTAACTGTTATGCTCTATATGTAATTGGTAGCCAATTAGAAAGCTTTTTAGGCAAAGTAAAATATATCATTATTTATTTATTTTCTGGCCTAACTGGTTCTTTATTTTCTATGATGTTTGGAGGAAGTTATGCCTCTATTGGAGCAAGTGGTGCAATATTTGGCTTAATGGGCTCATTAGTATATTTTGGATACCATTATCGAGTATTTTTAGGTAATGTAATAAAAAGTCAAATAATTCCTTTAATTGTCTTAAATTTATTTTTAGGTTTAGTTGTTAATGGAGTAGATAATTTCGCTCACATTGGTGGACTAATTGGTGGAGCCTTAATAACTGTAGCTTTAGGAGTTAAAGACAAAAGCTCTAATTTTGAAAGATTTAATGGATGGATAGTTACAGCTTTATTCTTAGCATTTTGTTATTATATGGCCTTTATTCTAGCAGCAAGATAAAAGTTATTGTATTTGCCTTTATAAAATGATAAAATAAGAGTATATTATAGTGAGGTGATATAGTGGAACCTGATAAGACAAGTTTATTTAGTGTATTAGAATTGGACACAAAGATTGTAAAAGATGCCCTTAAAGAAGTTTATGATGCTCTAGAAGAAAGGGGATACAATCCTACCAACCAAATCGTAGGATACTTGATTAGTGGTGATCCTGGATATATCTCTAGTTATAAAGACGCTAGGGGAAAGATTCAAGAAATAGATCGAGCTAAGATAGTAGAAATTCTTTTAACAGAATTTCAAAATAATAATAAATGAAATATTTAGGTCTTGATTTAGGCAGTAAAACTTTAGGTATTTCTGTAAGTGATAGTAAAGGTATTATTGCTAATAGCTATAAAGTTATTAGACATAATGAAGAATATGAACGCTTAATAGACGAAGTAATATCTATAGTTAAAGAATTAAAAATAGAGGCTATTGTTTTAGGATTTCCCAAAAACATGAATAATACAATTGGTCCTAAGGGAGAATTAAGCTTAAGTTTTAAGGAAAAATTAGAAGAAAAACTAAGTATTCCCGTTTATTTGCAAGACGAGAGATTAACTACAGTAAGTGCTATAAATACATTAATTGATGGTGGTATGTCACGTAAAAAAAGAAAAAAAGTTGTAGATAGTGTAGCATCTTGTATAATACTACAATCTTTTATAGATAAGGAGAAAAAAATATGAAGAAGAATACTTTTTCAGTATTAGATGAAAATGGTCAAGAAATTGTTTATGATGTATTATTTACATTTGAAAGTGAAGAAACAAATAAAAACTATATAGTATACACAGATAATTCAAAAGATGAAGATGGAAATATTCAAGTTTATGCCTCTATTTATAACCCCGAAGATCCAAAGGCTAAATTTGAAGAAATACAAACTGAAAAAGAATGGAAAGTTATAGAAACAATACTTAATACTTTACAAGAAGAAATAAAAAATAAAAATAGTAATGATGATTGAGCAAGTTGCTCTTTATTTTTCTGGAGGTATAAATGGCAGTAAATAAAAAGAATAAATTATTTATAATATTGGGGATTATTTTTAGTATTTTTTTAGTACTTACATTTGGAATAATAATATATATAAACATAGCTTTAGGAGCAGTTGATAAGAACAGCGAAGAACAAATAGAAATAGTTATACCTAATGGAAGTAGCTCTAAAGATATAGCTACAATTTTAAAGGATAACGATTTAATAAAAAACGAATTAATATTTAGACTATATTTAAAACTAGAAAAGGCTAATTCCTTAAAAGCAACTACTTATAAAATGCAAAAAAATATGTCTGTTAAAGAAATAGTAAAAATGTTAGAAAAGGGAAATAGTTACAACCCTGACCAAATAAAAATTACTTTTAAAGAAGGGGAAAGAATAACAGATTATGCAAAAGAAATAGCTGATAAAACAGTTAATACTTATGATGATGTTATTAATGTTATAAATGACAAAAATATTTTAAAAGAATTAATAGGAAAATATTGGTTTTTGACAGACAGCATATTAAATGATAACATATATTATCCATTAGAGGGCTATTTAGCACCTGAAACATATTATTTTAAAAATAAAGATGTTTCAGTATTAGAAATTATTGAAACTTTATTACAACAAATGGATACTAATCTAGAAAAATATCGTAATAAAATAGAAAATACTATTACTTATTACATTACAATGGCCTCTATTATTGAATTAGAAGGAACAAATACAGATAATAGAAAAATGATAGTTGGAGTATTTGAAAATAGATTAAATAATAATATGAACATGGGCAGTGATGTAACTACTTATTATGCATTACAAAAACCGCTGACAATTAATTTGACTAGCAAAGATTTTGAAACAATCAATCCTTACAATACAAGAGGAGCTAATATGATAGGGAAAATGCCTATTGGCCCAATTTGTAACTTTTCAAATTCTAGTTTAGAAGCTAGTGTAAATCCAACAAAGAATGATTATTTATTTTTTGTTGCTGATAAAAATGGTGAGATATACTATACAAAGACAAATAGTGAACACGAAGATGTTATAGCACAGATAAAAGAAAAAGGTGACTGGATATGGTAGATAGCTTTAGTACAATTAAAGCGATGAAAGAATATGCTGATAAGCAAAATGTTCCAATAATGACAGACGATGGTATAAATTATTTAGTTAAATATATTGAAAAAAATAATATAAAAAAAATATTAGAGATTGGAACAGCTATTGGTTATTCATCAATTTTAATGGCCTTAGTAAATGAAGACATAGAAATAACTTCCATTGAAAGAGATGAAAAAAGATATCTTGAGGCTGTTAAAAATGTCAAAAGTTTAGGATTAGAAAAAAGAATTAATCTCATTTATAATGATGCTATTGAAGTAAATTTAAAAGATAAGTTTGATTTAATTTTCATAGATGCTGCTAAAGCACAAAATATAAGATTTTTTGAAAAATTTGAAAAAAACTTAAATAATAATGGAACAATTATTACTGATAATTTAAGTTTTCATGGATTAGTATCTAAAAAAGAAGAAGAAATTGAAAGCAGAAATTTGCGAGCTTTAATAAGAAAGATAAAAGATTATATCGCATTTTTAAAGACTAATAATAATTTTGAAACAGTTTTTTTAGATGTTGGTGATGGTTTAGCTGTAAGTAAAAGAAAAAAATAACAAAGAAGGGATATTATGCAATCAATTCAAATATTGGAATGTAATTCTACTCTAGGTAATTGTTGTAATGATTATACTCTAGCATATATTATTGATATCACTAGAAAAGTTTTTGATTTAATACAATTAATAGTACCAATTTTGTTAATAATAATGATTACAATTCAATTAATAAAAATGGTTGTTAATCCTGAAGATAAGAAAAATACTAAGCAATTAATTAATAAAGTTTTAGCAACTTTTATTTGTTTTTTACTACCTGTTATAGCTGATGTTATAATGGGAATCATGCCTCAAACTTTTTCAGTTAGTTCTTGTTGGAAAAATGCCAAAATTTCTAGAGAAATTTCTAGTAATACCCCCTTATCTTATATAAGTATTTCTGATAAAGACCCATACAAAATAGTAACAGATCCCGGAGAATATGATCCAGGAGATAAAAAGGAACCAGGTTCTCCAGGATCATCAACTATAGCTGGTTCTGGTGCCCAAAGACTTATAAGTATAGCAGCTGCAGAAATTGGAAATCATGAAAGCAATGGTTCTCATGCAAAATATGGTGCTTATAGTGGCTTAACTTCTGCTCAACCTTGGTGTGCTGCTTTTGTAACTTGGTGTGCTGGACAAGCTGGTTTTATAAATTCTCAAATAATTCCTTCTTTTGTTAGTTGCTCTGCTGGAGTTTCTTGGTTTCATACTCGTGGCAGATTTCATGCCGAGGGCAGTGGTTATACCCCTCAACCAGGAGATATAGTTTTTTACGGTGCTGGTGGTTCTCAACATACAGGAATTGTTGAAAGTGCTGATGCTAATAGTATTTACACTATAGAAGGCAATACAAGTTGTGAAGGTGAGGCAGCAAGCAGTTGTGGAGGTTCAGATGGAGTTTCTAGAAAAGTAAGACCACGACATACAGGATATGTCTATGGTTATGGTACTCCTGCTTATTAAAAATAATAAAAGGATGTGAAGGGGAAAATGAAAAAATACATTAAAAACAAAAATTTTATAATTGGATGTATAGTCATTAGTACTTTCTTACTAGTTGTTTTTAATGTATACTTTTATTATTATAATTCATCTTCAAATACAAGCTATCGTAATATTAAAGAAAATAACAATTTAATAGTTTATACTAGATATTCAAAAACTTACAAAGATATATTAACAGAAGTCCCTTATATTAATTTAAAAACTTCCATTATTGGAGATTTAAATAATGAAATAGCTACTTTTTCCAATTACTATCTTAATAATGATGAAAATGTTATTAATTATGATTATGGAATTAGTGGAGATATTTTATCAATAGTAATACAAGTAAATTGTTATGATAATCATCTACCAGTTGTATTATTTAAAACTTATAATATTAATCTAAAAGAAAAAAAGTTACTAAATGATGCTGATATTCTTGATTTATATAAAATAAATATAGACTTTGTCTCAGAAAAGATTCAAAAAAAATTTGAATATTTCTTTAAAGATGAAAGAGAGAAAAAAATATTTGATGAAGAATGTGATTATTCTTGCTACTTAAATATGCGAGATATAGATAATTATACTGACAAGATACATTATTATATTGATAATGCTAAACTCTATGTATTCAAGGAATTTAATATTTATTCTATATATAATGAAGAAAAATACTTTAAAAATAAAGATTTTAAAATAGAAATAGCTAGTTAAAAAGGTGAAGTGATATTATGTTTGAAGTAAATACTGGTAGCAATAAAAAAACTTCAAAGAAAAATAAAAATATATCAATTATAGTAGCTATTGTTTTATTTTTAATTATATCTATAATAATATTTTATTTTTTTCAAGGTAAAAAAACTAGTTATAGTAATTATATAATAGATAAATCTAAAGATTTAGTTTTTACTTATAGAGAAATTAATACTGGTAGATTTTATAAGCAAATTCCTCATATTAATTTGTCTTTTAATGGTTTAAATGAAGATATTGATTTATTTGTTTCAGATTACTTAAATAACGATGATAATATTATTAATTATAAGTATAACATTAGTAATAATATTTTATCGTTAATCATTAGAATAATTAGTTTTAATAGTGAGAAGGCTCCTATTAATTATTTTAAAAGTTACAATATTGATTTAAATCATGTTAAAGTTATTGATGATAAAGAATTGTTGAATTATTTTAAAATTTCTAATGAATTAGTTTTAGAAAAGATACAAGGCCAATTTAAAGATTATTATTATGATTTAGTAGTAAAAGGTAAAATAGATGAAGAAAAATGTAACTTAGATTGTTTCATTGGTAGAAGAGGTTTTATGGGATACATGCAAGATCTTAGTTATTATGTTGACAATGGAAAGTTAGTTATTTATAAACCATTTATAATTAATTCTAGTGTTTGGGAATATGAATATTTTAAAGATGAAGATTTTTCATTTAATATTAATTAGTAAAATTGGTTCTTAAACATTAAGGAGTGGTGAAAGAAGGTTTACCACTTTTTTCTTTTCTAAAAATATTTGTAGATATTAA
>CANQEF010000074.1 GCA_947594675.1 uncultured Bacilli bacterium | reverse complement strand
TACTATTTCTCCAGCTCTTGTCATAGCATAGTCAGATAAAGTTTTATCAAGTTTTAAAGGCTGGGCTCCCACATTAGCTCTTTCTTTATTTACTAATTCTAGTATTTTTGAGGCATAATCATAGTTTTTCGTACCTGTAACAGGTATAGAAAAAGCTAAGGCCTCTATAGTAGTTAAGTTTATTAAGAAAAAACTTAAAATACTAACAAAAATTATTTTTACAACTCTTTTCATAAACTAATCTCCTTTCTTTAATTAATTCTTTCTTAAATATATTTTTAAAATTTGAGTTGCATCTATTGAAGTCATTTTTCCATTTATATCCATATCACCAAGAAGTAATATTTTATCTGTTACCGGATGTTTTCCTACAGCAAAAGCTAAGGCCTCTCTAACATCTAATAAATCAACTTTAGTATCACTATTAATATCACCTTTTAAATAAGACTCTTTTAAAATTTGAAAATTTTTGGTTATTGATGTTTCTTTATAATTTTTGGTAGCACTTGATACTACTTTTAAAGTATATTCTCCTGGCTCTGTTGGCTCTGTTGTTGAATAGGTAGAATCATCTGCATCTGCTTTTTTATAATAATATGTTAAGTCAGCTGCCGCTTTATTTTTTAAGACATTAATTTTTATCTTTTGACCATAAACAACATCATTACATGAAACGTCTAATTCATTTTCAGCAGGTAAAATATTATATTTAACCCATATATCATGGCTATAGTAATTAGTTCTATCTTCTGGTGATATAGCTGCTAATAAATAGTATGTTCCTACTTCTGTTGGAGCTATTTGAGAAGATGTATAAAAATTAGGTTCATTACCATAACGATAGGTACAAGATACTTCTTTATTATTAGTAATAAGCTGAGGTTTTAAAATTTCGCCATATACTATATCTTCAACTTCTATAGTAGTATCAATCATAATTCTATTTATTTTAAAGTTTTTTTCTGCAGTACCACTATAGGTATTTTTACCAGTTACAATAACTGCTGGTGTTGGAGATGAATTTATGTTATTTTTATAAGAATATGTATAGTCACTATTAAGTTTTAAAACTTTTCCTCCATTTAAAACCATAACTTCAGGAGTTTTTTCGGTACCATCATAATCGTAAGATGTATTTTTTAGAATAATCATGCTTTGAGTAATTGTTGTACTATTTGATACTATTTCGTAATTTTTATTATTATTCTTCGCATAGTTTAAGGCATTAGAATTATCAAGGACATACATAGTTAAATCATTGCTTGCAAATCTGAAAGCATTTGTTTCAATGTTAGAAATACTTTTTGGTATATACACACCATTTAAATTAATTGCATTTTCAAATATATAATCAGACAATGTTAGTGTTGAGCCATCTTCAATTTTTATATAACGTAAATTGCTTTCAGCAAAGGCGTCATTTCCTATTGTTTTAACCGATTTTGATATTGTAAGGCCATAGATATTAGAATGGTCAAAAGCATGTTCTTCAATAGTTTCAAGATTAGAATTTAAAATTACTCCAGTTAAATTTTTGTTATAAGCAAAAGCATAAGCCTTTATTGTCTTGATACTACTTGGCAAAGTTAATTCGCCTTCTAAACTTGGTGATACGTAAATAACTTCTGTTTTATTCTTATTGTATAAAATGCCATTTTCAAAAGTATAATATGGATTATTTGAGTCAATGCTGAATTCTTTTATGTCAGTGTTTAAAAAAGCAAGTTTTTCTATATTTTTAAGAGTTGAAGGAAGAGATACTTTTTGTAGGGATGTGCAATCACTGAAAGCATTATCTTCTATTGTCTCTACACCTTCTGGAATAATTACAGATTTAACTTTGACACCACTAATTTTGCAAGTATTACTAAAGGAATCTTCACCAATTACTTTTAAATCATATTCTTTAGGCCCATCAATCATCTTAACTGTAATTTTAGGTGTAATCTTAATATTTTCAGTATTAAAACCATCGTATTTTGCAAGTGCTAAATAGCCATTACTAGATAAAAAATAATATAAAAATCCATTTCCATCATAATTTAAACCAAATGGTCTATCACTAATAACATAGTCTCTAGGATCAAAGTAAGAAACATCAACATAATATATTTTACCGTCTAATAAAGCAACTACATCATGATGTCCAGCCCCAGTTGAAGGTAAATCGCCTGCATATCTTATGTGAGCCTTAATATTTAGTTGTTCACATAACTGAATAAAAATTGAATTTAAAGCAATACAATCTCCACTACCATTTAAAAAGACATAGCGAAAATTAGGATTTGTACTATATTCATAATTATCAACAATATATTTAGCTATAGTTTCTGCCTTTTCATATTCATTCATCGAAGATGTAATATTTTCTTTAATGATTGCTTGCATTTTTTCTTTTACATAAATATTTAAGTAGTCAATAATAGTAACTTTAACATCAAATGTCTCATTACCAACTAAAACTGAAATATGACAAACTTTGTCAGTCATAGAATAAGCACCATTGTCAGTACTGTATTCTTCTCTTGTAGTAATAACTCCGTCTGAAGAAATATTTATAAAAAGTTGATCTTCATTGCTAATAGTGTAAGTTGGAACAATATTTGTACCACTAATTTCTAGTTTGAAAGAAGTCTTTAAATCATTAGGAATAGCTACTCCACTTGTTTTTGCACTTTCACTTAAAGTATAAAGTTTAATATCAGTAGAATTAATTTTTGCTTTTGTACTTGCTGAAACTTTAATATTAAAAAAACAGCTAAAACCTAAAACTAGTATCAAAAAAACAACTAATCTTTTTCTAAACATAATCTACCTCATTCTTTCCATAAAACTTTATTCTACAATGAAATTATACCCCTCTCTATAATTGATTGTCAAGAGCAAAAAATTATAAATAAGACTATTCCAATTTATAATTTTATTTTCCTTCTTAATAGGTATTTTTCTTCGAAAAACTAATTTTTGGAGAGTTATTTTATATGAAATAATTTTTTTATTTTAATATGATTTTTCTCATAAAGATGATGTATAAACTTTATGGGAAAGTGACATTTATAAGAAATTTTAAAAAGTAACTATTCATCGCTAGTTACTTCATTGTTATTTGCACTATCTAATTGAATTAAAACTTCACGTGGCTTAGAGCCATTTGCCGGACCAATCACTCCATTTTCTTCAAGTATATCAACGATTCTTGCTGCTCTGTTGTACCCTAATTTAAATTTTCTTTGGATTAGTGAGGCACTTGCCTTTTGGGTAGAAACTACAAATTGGACTATATCTTTATATAAAGGGTCCTCGTCACTTTCAGCATCACTTATTTCTGATGCATTATTTGACGAATTAGTGGAGTTAACAGAATCAAGATTCATTAACTCATCATCATATTGAGCTTTTTGCTGATCAATTGTAAAGTCGATAATTCTTTTAATTTCATCATCAGTAATAAAAGAGCCTTGAATACGAATTGGAGAATTTTGACCAATTGGTAAGAAAAGCATATCACCTTTTCCTAATAATTTTTCTGCACCTATTTGATCTAGAATAGTACGAGAGTCAATGCCAGAACCAACGGCAAAGGAAATTCGTGATGGGATATTAGCTTTAATTAGACCAGTAATTACTTCTGTTGATGGTCTTTGTGTTGCGACAATCAAATGTATTCCAGCAGCACGAGCTTTTTGTGTAATTCTTAAAATAGAATCTTCAACTTCTTTAGCTGCTACCATCATTAAATCAGCTAACTCATCAATAATTACAACAATATAAGGCATTTTTTCTTTTTCGCCATCAGTATTTTTGTGTTCTTTATTCCATTTATCAATATAATCGTTATATGATTCAATATTCTTAGTTTTAGTGTCACTAAATGTTTGATAACGCCTTTCCATTTCAGCAACCATTTTTGCTAAAGCGATAGATGCCTTTTTAGGATCAGTTACAACAGGACAAAGTAAATGAGGTATACCATTATATACTGACAATTCAACTACTTTAGGATCTACCATTACAAGTTTTACTTCATTTGGTTTAGCACGCATAAGAATAGAACAAATTATTCCGTTGACACAAACTGATTTACCAGAACCAGTAGTACCAGCAATCAACATATGGGGCATTTTGTTAACTTCACAAACGCCTATGTCTCCCATAATACTTTTGCCTAATGGAACCATTAATTTTTTATCTGGGGCATTACGCATTAAACTACTACTGATAATTTCATAAAAGCTAACAGGAGTTGGTGAATCATTAGCAAATTCAATTCCAACAGTATTTTTACCAGGAATTGGTGCTTCAATTCGTACATCTTTTTTTGAAAGAGCTAAAGCTATTTCTCTATTTAAAGAGGTAATTTTATTAACTCTTGTACCAGATGCTATTTCTAATTCATATTGAGCAACTGTTGGTCCTATGTGTACCTCAACAACTTTTCCATTGATTTTAAAATCATGTAATACTTTTTCTAAGTTTTCAATATTTTTCTCAATACTTGAATTATCCGTTTCTTTATTCTTTTTCTTAGGCTGATTTAAAAGAGTAAGTGGTGGCAATTGATAATCTTTATTAGGTTTTACGATTTCTGTTTCTTCTTTACTATTTTCTTGAGGCGGTGATTGAGTGTCTTTTACTGATATTTTTGTTATCTCATCAATACTGCTTACTTTGACGTGTTTAGTTTCTTCTTCGTCTTCATTACCATTGCTTATAATAACTTGCTTGTTTGATTCTTGTAATTCTTTCTTATCAGATATATTTTCTTTATTACTATTGATTTTTTCTTTACCTTTTTCATAATTGCTTTTAATAAAATCAATAATAGAAAAACCTGTAAACATGGATAATCCACAAAACATTAAAATGATTGAAACTATTTGCATACCACTAAAAGAAAATAATTTCACAAAGATTAGGGCAAACACCCCACCTACTATACCTCCACCAACAGCAAACCAATCCTCTAGAGAACCACTACTCATAATATTATTGAATCCTCCAATTAATTGGTCAATTGTTTCCTTAAAAATAAGAGTTATATTAGAATTATTTTCAATGATAAATTCTCTATGCATGGTGATTAAAAAACCAATTATGAATATATATAATCCTACTAATTTTGTTGAAAAGAAATTAGGCCATTGTCTTTTTATTAGTAGATAGCCACCAACTATAAAAAGGCTAGCTAAAAAAACCATATAAATTGATCCTGTTAAGAATAAAGCAAATGAGGCTATTATTCTTCCTACAGGTCCATATTTACCGATGCCTAAAATTGCTGCTATCAAAATTATTACACCATATAATTGAGTTATGAATTCATTATCTCTTTTAGGAGAAGACTTTCTTCTTTTTCTTTTTGCCATAATGCACCTCTACTATCTAGTTATAATTATACTCGGATAAAATAATTTTGTAAATAAAGTAAAAGGCAATATTTTATTTTATTTAAGACAGGTATTAGTTATTTAAAAGAGAGTATTTATAATTTGTTTTCTTTATGGAGCGAAGACAGCACGAGAAGAGTCGTAACTCCAAGCGTTGCCGTAGTTACGCCCCGCGCGAAAGACCCCAGAAGCAAAGGTGTCGGTATAGTCGCCGCCGCGGAGCACCCACGGAATAGTGCGGTAAGGGAAATAGCTCGAATTTCCATACCAACCAGAATAACCATCACTTGCGCCATATGTTTCCGAAAAAGCATGACCATAACATACTCCTCCATTACATGCTTGATCTGCTTTTACACTGATATAA
>CANQEF010000073.1 GCA_947594675.1 uncultured Bacilli bacterium | reverse complement strand
AAGGCAGGTGCTCTAACCAACTGAGCTAATCGCCCAAAATAAAACCAGTTGACAGTATTAAATATACCAATTTATAACATATTTGTCAAGAATAAAGTATACTTTTTTTCTTTTTATTTTAATTCCTCTTTAGCTAACTCTTCTTCTTTATCTGAAATCCATTCTGGTAATTTTTCTTTTAAAGTAGAAAAGCCTGTTGAAGTTTCAATAATTTTACCTTTATTTTTTTTATTAATTCGATAGTCAATATCTTTTATAGATAGCTTTAATTGTCTACTTTTTTCATCAATGGCTATGATTTTAGCCTTTATTAATTCACCTTCTTTTGCATAATCATTGACATTTCTAACAAAGTTTTTGGAAATTTCCGATATGTGAATTAAACCACTATAATCATCATCAGTATTTATAAATATTCCATAATTTTCAATACCAGTTACAATGGCCTCTATAATGTTTCCTACTTTATATTTCATATATTGCACCTTCTTTTCTAATTATAACATTATTAAATTTGAATAACAAGACAATAAGTGCTATAATCTTTTTTGACAATAAGTGCTATAATCTTTTTTGATGATTAATGAGAAGTACTTATAATATCTAATTAATGAAAGGAATGATTCATAATGAATAAAGATTTAAATGAAGATAAAGATATAGAATTAAAAATTATAGCTATTATTGATAAATTACGTCCATTTTTAATTAGTGATGGTGGTAACTTGGAATTTGTAAAGTATGAAAATAACATTGTTTATGTTCGCTTGATGGGAGCTTGTCGTGATTGTAGTATGTTGGATATTACATTAAAAGATGGTATTGAAGAGTTTATTAAAAATGAGCTACCAGAAGTTATTGAAGTTGTAAATGTTAAAGATTAAAGAAAATGTATCCTGGGCATATCGCCTTTTTGATTTAAAACATTAAAAAGGATTTTTAAATATAATTCATATTCGTCTATGCGTATAATTATTTTTTGTAATTCTTCTTCTTTGGCATCACCTGAGACGACTTTATCATAGATATCAAAATAGTGACTAGGAAAAAGTAGTCTTGAAAATAGCCTTATTCTAGAGTCATAGTCTAAATTAATTTTGCTGAAAATATTTTTAAGTTTGTCTTCATCGTAACTATCTTCTAAGAAAAGGAATTTTAAATAACCGGCTAAGTCTCTTTCTTTTATATCCACTTTTATATTTAGTGGATTATAAAAATTTTTTTTATCAACTCTTTTATGACAAAGATATTTTTTTGTATCCTTGTTTTTTTCATTATATTTTAAATAACTAATTGCTACTTCTGTTAATCCAATATAGTAATCAATGCTTTCATCAATTATTTTGTATTTGTTAATGATATGATTCATTTGATATTCTATAAAATCACATTTTTTAGCCCATAAGTCAGACCAAGATACTATTTCATCAGAATAATTTACTTCAACGGGATAAATTATTGTTTTTAAATAATTACTGTTATCTTTTGTCTTTAAAAGAACGTAGTAATTTTCTTTGTATTTTGTAAAAAGAGAATTTTCTTTATTTAAAATAAAATCATAATATTCTTTTTTATCTTTAGTAAGCTTGTATTGTAAGGCTACTTCATCTAAATTGAAAATGCGCATAAATAAAAAAATATCATTGCCACTTTTTACTAATATTTTGTCTTTATATGGTGTAATTTCAATATTATTTAAATTGTAATAGTAAAGGATTACATTTTTCATAGATATCACTAGTAAAATATATGCTAAATTAAGATAAAAATGATTTATAAATAAAACAAATCTAATAGCACTATTTAATGTTCTAAAGATAAAATAAAAATTAAATGATTTACTAAAATGAAAGATTTTAATTATTCACTTCTAAGAGTTTTCTAATAATATAAAAAACTGATAAACAGAGCTATAACTTTTTTCTCTACTTATCAGTTTTATTTTACTTTACATTTCTTCTAAGTTCTTCTTCATTGGCTGAAGGTTGAATCATGCTTAACATAGTTTCAGCTAATTCTTCATTAGACTTAGCCTTTTGAATAAGTTCTTCAGCAGATTTGTTATTGTAATTTAAATCTTCTTCCAAAGCTTGACCATAGGCTTGTAATCTTTCTTGTGCCTCTCTTTTCATAACTTCTGATTCTTCAACTTTTTCTTTAGCCTCTAAAGCACGTTTTTTAGATGCATTTTGTTCTAATTTTAAAGCTTTAATTCTTTCTAATAAAGCTTGAATTTCATCTTTTGATTCAACTCTATCTATTGCTTGAGTTATATCTTTTATAGAATCTCCTTCTAAACGTACATTTTCATTCATTTTACTATCTTCCTTTGTAAATGGCATTTCATTATTTTCTTCTTCAACAGGCTTAAAAATTTTTGAAAAATCAATCTTAGGAATACTTAATTCACCTTTCTCATCATAAGTTTCTTTTGGTTTTACTGGTTCTTCATTAATATAAGTTTTCCTAAAGTCTTCATCAATTTCATTTCTTGTTAGGCGGTAACTTCCATCATCATGTACATACGTTCCATCATTTGGATTAACGTATCTTTCAATGTTTGCTTTAGAAGTACCATTTTTAGAAACATCGATTTCATTTATAGCATCTTCAACAGCTGCTTTAATTACTTCCCTATCAACAACAGGCTCAGCTGGTTTTTCACCTACTACTTCAGCAACTTCTTCATGGGAAATTTTTTCAGGTTCTTTTTCTTCAAATTTTTGATTTATTGCATCAGCAACTTCTTCAGCTGAAATTGTTTTTCCATAGTTAGATTCTTGTTTTTCAAACTCTCCATCAAGTATTTTCTTTATTTCATCACGATCTGGTACAACAAGAACATCATCTCTAACTTGACTACTTTCAGCATCAAAACTTTTTTCCGATAAAATTTTTTGAACATTTTCTGCTGTTTTTGAAGTCTCAGATTCTACAATTTTATCTGGGTAATCAGCAGCTAGACTTATGCTTTCATTACTAGGGTTCTCCTTAAAAATAGAATAGGCATTATATGAATTAGATCTTGCGTTATTCATCATTATGTCTTTTAATTTAATAGCTCTATTATCAGCAAATTTTGCAGTAGGTGGAATATTACGAAGAATATTTAATCTTTCTTCAAGTAAAGCAATAGCTTTTGCTTTTTCCACAATTTTTTGTTGAATAACTTCATTATTATCAACTCTCATATCCTGAGCTTTTATTTGCATATCAGCAAATTCATCTTGAGCTTTTTCTAATTTACTTTCTGCTCTGTTAATTTGATATTTTCTTAAAGCTGCTCTAAATTTGTTCCAAGCTCTAGAAGTAGCTGAAAAAGAATTACCTTTAAATCTTATACTTCTAAGATTTCTTGGAGCTTTTAATAGCCCATAATTTCTGTCAATTAATTCTATAGCACTATCGTTTGGCATACAAAAAAACCTCCTTTAAAAATTATTCTGATTTTGATAATTCACGTAATACATCTTTTATTCTGTTCCATTCTTCTTCATCTTCTACACCCATTAATTTAGGTTCTCCTGAAGAACGGTCAACATTAGAAACATATACAGTAATATTATCATTCTCATCTTTTTCATTTTTTGTATAAATGACATATTCTTTTTTATTATCTTTAAATTCAAATGCTAATATCACTTCAACTTCTTCAATAGAGCCGTCATCTGCAACAATTGACATCATTTTCTTTTCTATTTCTTGATTTTCCATATTCTAAATCCTCCCTTTACTATTCATATAATATATTTTATCATATTTTTTTGATAATTCAAGTAGTTACTTAAGTTTTTTTATAAGAAAAGTTTTAGCTCCGTAGTTACAATAATCTTTTTTATAATCTTCTAAGTACTTTATATCATTTATTTTACTTGCTTTATCATTCGTTGAATCATAGAAACCTTTTAATCTTAATTTTTCATAGGCATAATCACCAAATATATAATCAAAAGGTTCAAAGTACTCTGTACATTTGTCTTTTAATTCTTCTTTATTTAAGCAATTATTATCATTAGATATAACTTCATAGTCATGATTATTTAATTCTAATTTCATAATATACCTCACCTCTAGTAAATTATAACATTATTTTAAAGGAAGTGATGAATTATTTGATAAATTGTCAATATTTCCATAATAAGTTGGAATATTTCCTTGAATAATTTCAACGGAGATGGGCACTTCCACTTTAATATTTTTTTGTTTAGACGAAATTGGCATTGTAGATTGACTAGTAAGTTCTGTTTCAATAAAAGCCTCTACCACCAAATTATTTATGCCATAATTATTTACTCTAGTACGAAAATTGCTAGTTATTTGGCCTACAAAGCTCATTTTTATAGGTATACTTGGACCAATATTTCCAAAAAGAGTTGAGTTTTTTACCGAGCCTAATGGCAATTCATAAACAATTCCTTTTTTGACGTTTTTAAAATTTCCTTTTTTTAAGTTACTTGACATGATTATATTATCTGTTTTGCCCTCTTCTAATTCTAGTAATCTTTTTTGAATATCCTTATTAATCAATGATAAAATACTATTAACTTTTTTTGTATTATAAGTTACGTACTTTATGTCATTTGTTTCATTTTTAGTAATTTCAAGTATATTACTTCCTATATTTTTCTCTGCTAGAGAATTTACTGAGGAGTTTACAATTGTCGTTATAATTCTTTCTGATTCCATATTAATGTATTTATAAAGCATAGGTGTTATTTTGATATCAATGATTGCTAATAAAAAAAAAGAAGAGCTTACCACTAATAAAAGAAGTATTACTATCCTATCTTTAAATTTTAGGCGGAACCTTTTTTTATTAATATTACATCTTCTCCTATTTTTTCAATGTCTTGCCAATATATTTTTACGTCGCTTTCTCTGTTTAATGCAAAAAAATTTTTATTTTGTTCAATAATAAGAGATTCTATATGTCCATTTTCTAAAACATTTACATCGATTATGTTTCCCATATTTCTTCCATCATCAACGTCTACAATTTTTTTTGTTTGTAAATCAGATAGTCTCATATAACACCTCTTTATAGATATTATGAAATAAAATATGAAGAAATGCCTATTTCAAAATCTTTTTTAATTGTTTGATAGCACCTTGTTCTAATCTTGAAACTTGAGCTTGACTTATGTCTAATTCTTTAGCTATTTCAGTTTGTGTTTTGCCTATCATGAATCGTTCATCAAGGATAAATTTTTCTCTTTCATTTAAACTATCTATAGCTCCTTCTAGGGCTAATCGATTAGAAAAATCATTGGAATTAGTTTTTTTATCTTCTATTTGATCATATAGATAAATTGTATCTCCACCATCATTATAGATAGCTTCATACATACTAACTGGTTCTTTTAATGACTCAAGTGCATTTATAATTTCATAACTATCTAAGTTTAGTATTTTAGATAAGTCTTCAATAGATGGTTCTTTACCTTTTTCATTAATAAATTCTTCTTTAGCTTTTAATGTTTTATATGCTATATCTTTTACTGATCTACTTACTCTAATAGTATTATTATCTCTGATATATCTTTTTATTTCTCCTAAAATCATTGGTACTGCATAAGTTGAAAACTTTACATTAAACGATAAATCAAAATTATCAATAGCTTTTAAAAGTCCTACACAGCCTATTTGGAATAAGTCATCCATGTTATCATATTTGTTATTAAATCTTTTTAAAATAGAAAGTACTAATTTTAAATTGCCATTAGCTAGTAATTCTCTTGCTGTTAAATCACCTTCTTTTGCTAATTGAAATAGTTTTATCATCTCTTCATTAGTTAATACTTCTAAATCATTTGTATTTATTCCACTAATTTCTACTTTATATTTTGCCATAAAAAAGCCTCCTATCATTTTTATGGT
>CANQEF010000072.1 GCA_947594675.1 uncultured Bacilli bacterium | reverse complement strand
ACACTTGGTACGCTGATGGTTCGGTCTTTATTAGCTCAGACTCTCCTTGGTTCTATCGTGGTGGATCTTACTACAATGGAGTCTTAGCAGGCCAATTTTACTTTTCTACAGCTATTGGAAATTCTAGTATCGACCTTACATCCCGCCTTGTTATAGCCGTTAAATAACCAGTTTTCTTCCTTACAAAAAATTCACATTACAAAAAATTCACTTGAAATAATAAAGAAAAAGTTTTAAAATAAATAAGTAATTTTCTGTCAAAAAAATGTCAATATAATTAAAGATATCTATTATAATTTGAATATTCATATAAGAATATGATATTATAAATAGGTAGTAAGTTGCATAAAATTAATAACGTAAGGAAGAATAAATATGATTGATAAGTATGATAATGAAGAATTCTTTAAAATAATAAAACCCATTATTAATAATGAGGAATTTAAAAAGTTAAAAAATATAGAACATCATGGTATAACAAGATATGATCATTGTATGAGAGTAGCTTATTTTTCATTCAATGTAACAAAGTCAATTCATTTAAATTATAAAGAGGTAACCGAGGCAGCATTACTTCACGACTTCTTTTTAGAAGATACTAAAAATAAATGGCGTAAACACCCTGAAATAGCTTTGTCAAATGCCAAAAAATATTTTTTTCTTACAAAAAAGCAAGAAGATATTATTTCTAAACATATGTTTCCAGTAGGATTAAAACCTCCTTTATATTTAGAAAGTTGGATAGTTGATTTTATTGATGATATAGCTGCTATATACGAAAGATTTAGTACAACAAAAACTCAAATACAGGCTGCTACAACATTTTTACTATTAATAGTAGTTAACTTTATTAAGTATCGATAAAGAGTTATTGAAACTCTTTTTTTCATCATAAAAATATGTTATACTTTTATAGAAAGAAGGAAGAAGGATGAGTAAGACATATATATTTGGTCATAAAAAACCTGATACAGACTCTGTATTATCTGCTATTGCTCTTTCTTATTTAAAGAATGAATTAGGGGAAGAAACAGAAGCTAGAATACTTGGAAGTATTAATAAAGAAACAACTTTTGCTTTAAATTATTTTAAATTGGATACTCCTAGATACTTAAATGATGTTAAACTACAACTAAAAGATATTGGTTATCATAAAGGCTTTTTTATTAAAGACACTGCATCTATTTATGAAGGATATCAATTAATGCTAAAAGAAGGATTAACTGGTCTTCCTGTTGTGAATAGTGACAATATTTTTACTGGTTTAATTACAATTAAAGACCTATCTCATACACTTATTAATGAAAACATTGAAGACTTATATACTTCATATGATAATTTATTATTAGTTTTAAAAGGAGAGACCATTTTAAAGTTTGATGATGATATACTTGGTAAATTAATAGTTGCTGCTTACCGAAGTACAACTTTTATTGAAAATACTAAACTAAATAATAACATGATATTAATTGTAGGAGATCGTCATAGTGTTATCGAATATGCAGCTCTTAGTAGTGTTAAATTGATAATTCTATCAGGAGATTCTGAAATAAAAAAAGAACATATAGAATTAGCTAAAAAAAATAAGGTAAATATAATAAGAACACCTTATGATACCTATCATGTTACTAGATTAGTTGGCTTAACTAATTATATAAAAACAATGTTACGTAGCTTTAATCCTATTAAATTTGAAGATACAGAATTTGTAGATAATGTAATTGATATAAATAATAAATTAAAACATACTAATTATCCTATAGTTGATAAGAAAAATAAATGTTTAGGACTTCTAAAAATAACAGATTTATCAGAAAAAAAGCCTAAAAAAGTAATTTTAGTTGATCATAATGAAAAAGCTCAGAGTATTGAAGGTATAGAAGAGGCAGAAATATTAGAAATAATTGATCATCATAATCTAGGCAGCATTACTACTAGTAATCCTATTAATTTTAGAAATATGGCTGTAGGATCTACTTGTACAATTGTTTATACTATGTTTAAAGAAAGAAATATATCTATTCCTTATAAAATAGCAGGAGCTTTAATATCTGGAATTTTATCTGATACATTAATATTAAAAAGTCCAACTACAACAAATAAGGATATTGCTGCAGTTAATGACTTAGCACAAATAATTGAATTTGACTATAAAGATTATGGTATGCAGTTATTTAAAGCAGGTACTTCTTTAGAAGATATGTCAAAGGAAGATGTACTATATAATGACTATAAACTATATACTACTAATGATAAAACATTTGCAATAGGACAATTCTTTACTATGAATTTTAATGATATTGAAAAAGAAATGGATGAATATGTTGATGTTTTAAATGAAGTGGCCGAGGCTAATAACTATGTTTTAGTTGCTTTATACGTTACAGATATAATTAAAAATGGTAGTTATGTTTTATATAATAGTAAAGCTAAAGATATTATGGATATAGCTTATGAAAATAAAGTAAAAGAAGGCTACTTCATAGATGGATGTCTTTCTCGTAAAAAACATATTGTCCCAGAAATAATGAGTATCATAGAAAGTTAGGTGAATTATGAAAGAATCAATTTTGTTAGTAATAAAGGGTTTTATTATGGGAATAGCTAATATAATTCCTGGTGTTAGTGGAGGAACACTTGCTTTAACGTTGGGAATATATGAAAAATTTATTAAAGCTATAAGTCACTTGTTTTCTAAATTAAAGGAAAATCTTAAGTTTTTAATACCTGTCTTTATAGGCATGGGCTTATCAATATTAACAATGAGTAGTGTAATTGATAGTAGCTTTAAACATTTTCCAATACCAACAACGCTTTTCTTTATGGGTTTAGTAATAGGTGGTATACCTCTTTTGAAAAGAAAAGTTATTGGTAAAAAGGAAGTAAAACAAATATCAAGTTATATAATTATGTTTTTAACTTTTTCATTAGTAATGTTACTTGCTTTTGCACCAGAAATATTTGCTGGTTTTAAGCAAGCTAATTTTTCTAATTTAAATATTGCAGGTTACATAGTTTTACTACTAGTTGGAGTAATAGCGGCCGCTACTATGGTTATTCCTGGTGTAAGTGGTTCATTAGTTTTAATGCTTTTAGGTTACTATTTTCCAGTCGTTTCAACTATTAAAAATTTAGCTCATATGCAAAATATAGTTTCTAATTTGATAATATTAGGAGTTTTTGGAATTGGTGTTTTAATTGGTATAGTCTTAATTGCTAAACTTATTGAGTTTTTATTAAAAAAATATGAGGCAAAAACTTATTTTGGTGTTTTAGGCTTTATACTTTCAAGCATTATTGCAATACCAGTTTCCGTTTATCATGAATTAGGAAGTTTCAAATTAAGTATTTTACAAATAATAATTGGCTTATTTTTACTTGGAGTAGGTACAATTATTGGTTATAAGTTAGGAGATGAATAAAATGAATTTTTTATCAGTATTTATATTATCATTAATTCAAGGAATTGCTGAATTTTTGCCGATATCATCATCAGCACATTTAATAATTTTTAGAGATCTATTTGGTATAGGTAAGGGCATGAGTGCTAATATGGAGTTAACATTTGATATAGCTCTTCATTTAGGTACTTTACTAGCTATTGGTGTTTTCTTTTTCAAAGACTTTATTACAATGATTACTAAAGGATTTACTAAAGGTGTTAAAGATAAAGATGGCAAGATTCTTTGGTACTTAGTAGCAGCAACCATTCCTGCCGCAATTGTTGGTGTCTTATTTGAAGAGCCTATCGAAAATATTATTCGTAAGAATTATGTTGTAATTGCTTTAGCTTTAGCTTTTATGGGTATTATAATTTACTTAGCAGACAGATATAGTAACAGTAATAAGAAAATAAAAGATATGACTTTAAAAGATGCTTTAATTATTGGTTGTAGTCAAGTATTTGCACTTATACCAGGATTTTCTCGTAGTGGAACAACTATAGCTGCCGGAAGATTATTAGGTATAGAAAGAGAAAATGCTGCTAAATTTTCATTCTATTTAAGTGCTCCTGTTGTTTGTGGAGCAGTCATCTTAAAATTAATTGATAAAGAAACTTGGTCTATCATTTTCCAAGCTCCATCTACTTTTATCTTAGGTATTCTTTTATCTTTTATTGTAGGATTAATTTGTATTAAATGTCTATTAAAATATCTAGACAATCATAATTTTAAAATATTTATGATTTATCGTCTTCTTTTAGCAGCAGTAGTAATTGGCTTTTTAATATTTGGAGTTTAATATGGATCGTATTAAATTAGGATTATTAACTACTTTTCTTCTAGGAATTTTTATAATAATTGGTGCTTTAATTGCCTTTTTAGTTAAGAAAAAACAGAAAGTAGTTGATTTTTCCATAGGTTTAGCCTTTGGTGTAATAATAAGTTTAATTATAAGTGATCTTTTACCAGAAATTATTGAGCATTTAGGTTTAAAATATATTTATATCTTCTTACTAGCAACATCCTTAGGTTATATAATATTAAAATTATTAGATACGCTTATTCCTGATCATGAAGAAAATAAAATGACGACTAAACAGTTAAAGAACAATTTAGTCCATATAGGAATTGTTACATCTTTAGCCATTGTTCTTCATAATATAATAGAGGGAATGGCTGTTTATTCTTCTATTTTATCTAATACATCTTTAGGTTTAGCTATTACCTTAGGAGTTGGTTTTCATAATATTCCACTAGGTATTGTTATTACCGGAGCCTTCTATCAGAGTAATCAAAGTATGAGTAAAACCCTTCTTTCTATATTACTCGTTTCACTTTCTACTTTTATAGGTGGCCTAATACTATTCTTTTTCAATATAAGTACTATCAATGCTCTTATTTTAGGAACCCTTCTTTCAATAACTTTAGGAATGTTACTTTTTATTGTTATTTCAGAATTAATGCCTAGAATACATCAAAGTAAAGATAAGAAAACTTCCTATCTTGGCATTAGTCTTGGAATATTAATTATGATAATAGCTTTTTTCTTTTAGTGGTGATAATTATGTTTTATAATTTATGTTATATTTTTTTACAATTTATGTTTTTTTCTATAATTGGTTATTTAGCTGAAATTACTCATGTAAGTTTATTAACGAAGAAAGTTACTTTTTCTCGTGGCTTTTTAATTGGACCATATCTTCCCATTTATGGTTTTTCATCTGTTGTAATGATATTTTTATTATCCCATTACGAAGATGATTTATTTACTTTATTTGTTATGTCAGCCTTTATATGTACATTGCTTGAATATTTAACTAGTTTAATTCTAGAGAAAATTTTTAAACTACGTTGGTGGGATTATTCTAACAAAAAATTTAACATAGAGGGTAGGGTATGTCTAGCTAATTCACTTTTATTTGGTTTAGGTGGCTTAATTGTTGTGAAAGTCCTTAATCCCATCTTAGACAATTATTTAAAACTATTAGACTCTACTACTCTTGAAGTTATAGCTATTGTAATATTTATTATTTTTCTAGCTGATTTTATCTTATCTTTATTAGTATTGGTTAGATTAGAAATTAATGTTAATAAATTTATAAAAAAAGATGCTACTTCAGAAATAAAGAAAGAGATTGCTCTATCACTTCAAAAATATACAAATTTAACTATTCGTTTGATTAAATCTTTCCCAACTATTAAATCTCCTAATTCCAAAGCATTTAATGCCTTTAAAAATTCCCTTCTTAAAACTAAAGAAGAACTTAATAGACTAAAAACAGAAGTAAAAGAAAAAGTTAAGAAAGGTGTCAATGATGCGGAAAAAATAAAGAAATTAGAAGATAAAATGTAAAAAGACACTCTTATTTTAGTGTAATATTCTAATTACTTTACTTATATTATATAAAAGAGTATACTTTAGATAGTGTGAAAAGTTTTATGGAAAACTAGTCATATTAAATGAAAAAGATATTAAAATGAAAATTTTAATATAA
>CANQEF010000071.1 GCA_947594675.1 uncultured Bacilli bacterium | reverse complement strand
CAAAAAATCCATTAAACCCTTATAAAATAACGGTTTGTTCTTTGTTTTGACTTAAAGTAACTGTCAAACTCGGGAAAATTCATCCCAGCTTAAATAATCTTTTCTTTTATTTCCTAATTTTTCTTCATCAATTTTCATGGTTTCCTCCTTAAAATTTATTTTAGCATAGATTGTATTATTACAAGTAGTTATAGATTTTTTCTTGCTCATATTGGATTTATATGCTATAATAAGCGGCGAGGTAAGGGGGAATAGCAAGTGACAAATATTAAAGATTTATATTCTTTTAATGAAAAAGAATTACTTTGTACTTTATATGTCAAAGAATTTTTAAAAGAAAATGTATCTAGTGAATATTTTTCCTATGAAGAAATTATTTCCGCTATTACTCTTAAATATCTAAAAAGATATGGTGAGTGTAGCCTTACAGATAAAGAATTAACTGACTGGTTAAAGGATAATTATCGATATCCTCTTTTAAATGAGTTAATACAGAATGAAATTATTAGAATTTGTTATTGTAAAGGTGGAAAAGATAATTTTATTTTGGATAATTTAGAATCTCTTTTAGAAATTATTACTTTAGAAGTAAAAGAAAATATTTTTAGTGAATTTAATTATGACTTTTCTAAAATAAATGAGGGGAAAAGATTAACTGAAGAAGAGTTTAGAAAATTAGTGATTAAATTTTTAAAGATGGTTGATCCATCATTAGAGTGGTTAAATATTTGTAAGAATGCTTTAAAAAATGGTCAGATACATTTTGTTAAAGCTGATGATTTGATAGAAAAAAACAGACTTTTAAAAGTATTAGGACTTAATGATAGAAGAGTAGAAGATTTAAGTTGGAATTTTACTCTAGTTTCTGAAAATAGTCTTGATATAGTGGTTGAAAGAAATTTTACTATACAAGATTTTTGGGCTTTTATTCATGAATTTATTCACTTTATAGAAGAACTTATGATATATGAGAAAAATACCTCTTTACAAAAATCTTTATCATTAGAAGAGTTTTCTACGATTATTTATGAAAAGTTGGCCTTAGATTTTTTGAGTCATGAAGGTTATGATACTGAAGAAATAGAAAAAATGGTTCATTTAAGAAACTTTAATACTTATAAAACGGGAATTGATATAATCCCTATATTTGATTTTATGAAAAAAATGTTGTTGAATGGACAAATTACTAGTGAAGAAGAAATAAAAAATGCTCAGGCGGCAGTTGATCTAAATAATAAATTATTTACTAGGGAAATGAAAGAAAAATTAAAAGAAGATGGTTCTTACTATTTTTCTGCTTTAGAATATAGTGATCATTTTTGTGATGAGGCAATCACTTCTTTAATTACGTGTACTGGTATGGTTCAAAAAGAATATCCCTATGTTATAGGCAATTATTTAGCTAGATTGATGCTAGAAAAATTAAAAACTAAAGAGTTAGCCTATGAAGATATGAAAAATATAGTGGAAAATATTTCTGTTATTAATCCTAATGATCTTTTTGCTGTTTTGGGTGTAAATCTTAAGGAAAGTAAATCTCCTAAAAAATTTTATTTGATTTAATCAAGTTGAATTTATAAATAAAATGTTATATAATCTTGGTAGATGCATTGATTCTGAGGAGTAGGTAATTATTTTTAAATAGAGAATTCATGGTTGGTGGAAATGAATTAAAAAGATTATTGAAGGTAGCAGAGGAGTAGAATTTCTGAAAAAAGTAAGTTATTCCGGATAATTTCCGTTATCAATATTAAGGTAAGTTATTACTTATGAATTAAGGTGGTACCACGAGAAACTCGTCCTTTAGGATTTGAGTTTTTCTTTTTGGAGGGAATGATAAGAGGGTTTTAAAACCTTTATCAAAATTAAATAAATATCTAATAAAAATTCAATGACAATTTCCTACAATTAAAGGTATGTCAGCCAGAAATTTAAGAGATATGCAAAAGTTTGCTAGTGAATATGATAATGATGAATTTTTGCAAGAAGTCCTTGCAAAATTATCTTGGAACCATAATCAAATATTATTAGATAAAATTAAAGATAAGGAAATTAGAAAGTGGTATGCAAAAGAATCAATTGAAAATGGCTGGTCTGTTTCTGTATTGACTCATCAGATTCCTCTTAAATTGTATGAAAGACAAGCTCTTTTAGAAAATAAAACTACTAATTTTGATGAAACTTTACCAACACTTAATAATGAACAAGCAAAATAATTGTTAAAAGACCCTTATATTTTCGATTTTATAACTTGATATTGAAAGAGAATTAACTGCCAATATTACTAAGTTATTGTTAGAACTAGGTAATGGATTTGCATTTGTAGGAAGACAATATATTTAGAAATAGAAAATGAAGATTGTTATATTGATTTGTTGTTTTATAATTTGAAAGTTAGAAACTATGTAGTTATAGAATTAAAGACAACTGAGTTTAGGCCAGAATATGCGGGTAAATTGAATTTTTAGTTAAGTGCTATCGATAAATATGTTAAAGATGAAAATGATAACCTAACATTTGAAATATTACTTTGCCAAGCATTGATGATATAGAGAAAAGATTGGAGAGAAATTCATGAATGATGCTGAAGAAGAATTTTTAAAATATGCTGATTCATATAAAGAATATGGAGAAAATATCGAAAGAAAAAGAAATCATACTTTACGAGTCTGTGCACTTTGTGAAGAAATATCGAAAAGTTTAAATTTAACTGATGAAGATACAAAGTTGGCTAAAATGGCTGGACTTCTTCATGACATTGGAAGATTTGAACAATATAAAAATTATCAGACATTTGATGATGAAAAGAGTTTGGATCATGGCAATTTGGGTTGTGAAATTTTAACTGATAAGTTTTTAGAAAAGTTTAATAATGATAAAAAAAATAATGAATTATTGAGAAAAGTTGTTTATAATCATAATAAAAAAGAAATAGCAAATGATTTAAATCCTAAAGAAAAATTAATTTGTCAAATAGTAAGGGATGCTGATAAAGTAGATATTTTCTATTTAGTTTTAAATTCTGATATTTTACAGGTAGAAAATAGTGATATTAGTGATTCTGTTTATGATGAAATTATGTGTAAAAGATTAGTTACTAAAGAAAAGAGAGTTACTAAAGCTGATAATTTAGTTTGCAATTTAGCTTTTGTTTTTGATATAAATTTTTCCAAGACTTTGGAGATTATTAGGAAAAAAGATTATCTTAATAAATTAATTGATAAGTACTTAGATACTGGTAATATTGGTTTAAAAGAAAAGCTACTTGTGATAAAAAAATTAATAAATGAATATTTAGAAGGAGTTTGATATTATGTTAGATAAAAAATATAATCATTTGGAAGTTGAAAATGGTAAGTATGAGATGTGGAAAAGTAATAATTATTTTGCAGCAGATAGTAAAAGTAGTAAAGTGCCTTTTTGTATCGTTATTCCACCTCCAAATGTAACTGGTAAATTACATTTAGGTCATGCTTGGGATGTGACACTTCAAGATATAATTATTCGTTATAAAAGAATGCAGGGATATGATTGTTTGTGGTTGCCTGGTATGGATCATGCTGGTATTGCAACACAAGCAAAGATTGATAAAAGATTAAAAGAGCAGGGCATAAAGCCAAGAGAAATGAAAAGGGAAGATTGGTTGAAACAGGCTTGGTCTTGGAAAGAAGAATATGCTAATACTATTCATGAGCAATGGGCAAAGATGGGGGTTTCAGTTGATTATTCTAAGGAAAGATTTACTTTGGATGAAGGATTAAATAGAGCAGTTAATCAAGTATTTATTGATTTATATAATAAAGGTTTAATTTATCGTGGTGAAAAAATTATTAATTGGGATCCAGAACAAATGACAGCTTTATCTAATGAAGAAGTTATTTATAAAGAAGATAAAGGAGCTTTTTATCATTTAAAATATTTTATTGAAGGAACAGATGATTATTTGGAGGTTGCAACAACACGTCCTGAAACTTTGTTTGGCGATACAGCTGTAGCAGTTAATCCTAGTGATGAAAGATACAAGCATTTAATTGGTAAAAGAGTTATTTTGCCTATCGTTGGTAGATTAATTCCTATAGTTGGTGATGAACATGCTGATTTGGAATTTGGAACTGGTGTAGTTAAGATTACACCGGCCCATGATCCTAATGATTTTGAAGTTGGTCTTCGTCATAATTTAGAGAGAATTATTTGTATGAATCCTGATGCTACAATGAATGAAAAGGCTGTTGGATATGAAGGATTAACAAGAGAAGAGTGTCGTAAAAAGTTGGTTAGTGATTTAAAAGAAAAAGGACTTTTAGTTAAAATAAAAGAAATTACTCATTCTGTTGGACATAGTGAAAGAAGTGATGCAGTCGTTGAGCCATATTTATCAAAACAGTGGTTTGTTAAGATGAGACCTTTAGCTGATAGAGTATTAGAAAATCAAAAAAATAAAGAAACTAAGGTTAATTTTATTCCTTCTCGTTTTGAAAAGACTATGAATCATTGGATGGAAATTACTTATGATTGGTGTATTTCAAGGCAACTTTGGTGGGGACATAGAATTCCGGCTTGGTACAAAGGTGATGAAATAAAGGTTCAAGTTGACTCTCCTGGTAAAGGTTGGGTTCAAGATGAGGATGTTTTGGATACTTGGTTTTCTTCAGCATTATGGCCATTTTCTACGTTGGGTTGGCCTGAAAAAACAGATTTATTGGAAAGATATTATCCAAATAATGTTTTAGTAACAGGTTATGATATTATACCTTTTTGGGTAAATAGAATGACTTTTCAGGGGTTGGAGTTTACGAAAGAAAGACCATTTAAAGATTGTTTAATTCATGGACTTATTAGGGATAAAGAGGGAAGAAAAATGTCTAAATCTTTAGGTAATGGTGTTGATCCTATTGACATAATTGATAGATATGGAGCTGATTCTCTTCGTTATTTTTTAACGACAAATTCAGCACCGGGCATGGATTTAAGATTTGATGAAGAAAAAGTTAAATCTTCTTGGAATTTTATTAATAAGCTTTGGAATGCATCACGTTTTGTTTTAATGAATATAGAGGATTTAAAAGCGGAAGAGTTTACTAAGGAGAATTTAACTTTAGCGGATAAGTGGATTTTAACTAAGAAAAATGAACTTATAAAAAGTACTATAAAGAATATGGATAAATATAATTTTCATAATGTTGGTAATGAACTTTATACTTTTATTTGGAATGATTTTTGTGATTGGTATATTGAACTTTCTAAGGCTAATATGAATAATACGACAAAAAGTGTTTTATTGGATGTTTTAACGGATATTTTGAAATTACTTCATCCTTTTATGCCTTATGTAACAGAAGAGATTTTTTCAAAACTTCCTATTAGAGAAAAAGAATCAATTATGATTTGTAAATATCCTTCTTATAATAAAAAAGAGATATTTAAAGATGAAAAGGAACAATTAGATAAAGTACTTGAGGATATTGTGGCAATTAGAAATTTGAAGGCAACTAATAAGATAGGTAAAAAGGCTTTTGTTAATTTTGAGTGTAGTAATGAAGAATTGATTAATGTGTATGCATCACAACTTAAAATAACGGAGGATAATCTTACTAGTTGTGATCCGGGACTTATTAGTTGTAACTACAAATCTTCTAGTATAGATATAACTTATTATTTTGAAAGAGAAGTTATTGATACGGGTGCTTTAAAGGAAGAAATAGAAAAATTAGAAACTTCTATTAAGAGAAGACAAAATTTACTTTCTAATGATAATTATGTTAAGAAGGCTCCTAGTAATATTGTAGAGTTGGATAGAAAGAAATTGGCAGAGGAAGAAGAAAAATTAAGTCGCTTGAAAGAACAATTAAATTAAAATTGTGGAAAAACTCCACAATTTTTTTGTTGACAAATCAAGACGGGGGGGGGGTATAATCTTATTGTAGAATAAGAAAATTGTTGATAGTTGG
>CANQEF010000070.1 GCA_947594675.1 uncultured Bacilli bacterium | reverse complement strand
TATAGGGCCAAATAACATGCCGTATAATGAAGACTTTTGTATTAATAAAAATGATATAGAAGTATTAAACCCTTCACCTGAGGTGGTAGAATAATGAAAAAAACATTTATAGGGCTATTCATAATTATAATAATTATTATAATAGGAGTAATTTCTTACTTTGGATATAATTATTATATGGATAATAAAGAAGAACTTCTTCTTCAAGATGAAGTAGATGAAATATTAAAATATATTAATGAAAGTGCTGTTAATATTGAAAAAATCCAGGAAATTATTACACCGGATATAACTACTAAGAATCGTATACCGGTAGAAAAAGCTTTGGAAAAGTATATTATGGATTGTGCTAAAACGGTTAATGAAACGATAAATTTAGCGAAAGATGAACAACTTAGTAATATACTTACTGCTAGTAATTATCAAAGTGATGGACCAGAGTTTATAAATACTAAAAAATATATTGAAGAAACTAAAGAAAAGTTAATTAATAATAAAGAAACTATTATTAAACTCGCTGATAAAGATGAAATATTAAAATATTTTCATAATAACACGAATGATGATTATTATGAAAAGATGTATATCAATTTAGCAGTTGGTACGGGTATTAAAGAAAAAGATCTAGAAACATTTACTAATTCTATTGACTCAATTATTTCTTTTTTAGAGGTGGGTAATGAGGCTTTAACTTTTCTTAGTAGTAATACTATGTCTTGGCAAATTAAAGATAATCAAATATATTTTACTAGTGAATCTTTATTAGATACATATAATGGAATAATTGCTAAAATAAAATGATAACATTATAGACTTATAATGTTATTTTAAGTTGTCCTAGAGTTAATTTTTCTATAAAAAAATGATAACTTGTGCTAAAATAAAGTTATGAACAGATGCAAATGGGTTAATGAAAAAAATGATTTATATATTAAATATCATGATGAAGAGTGGGGACAACCTAACTTTAATGATGATTATCTTTTTGAATTACTTTTATTGGAAATCTTTCAAGCGGGACTTTCTTGGGAAAAAGTATTGAATAAAAGAGAAAATTTTAGAAAAGCTTTTTCTGGCTTTTCATATCAAGAAATAGCTAATTATGATACTAAAAAGGTAGAAGAACTTCTTAATAATAAAGATATTATTAGGAATAGATTGAAAATAATGGCTATTATTAATAATGCTAAAATATTTATGGAACTCCAAAAAGAATATAAAAGTTTTTCAAATTATATTTGGCATTTTACTAATAATTTACCGATAGAATATGATCCTGTAGCGACAATATCACCATTATCAGATGAAATAACTAAAGACTTAAAGAAAAGAAAAATGAAATTTATTGGTAGTACTATAATACATTCCTATCTTCAAGCAATTGGAGTTATTAATTCACACGAAAAAGATTGTTTTATGTTTAAAAGGGCCAGTAAATAGCAAATATCAAGCCACATAATGCTCCTGTTAAATGCCCGAGATGAGATATATTATCCCGTCCAAAGAAAAGACTTTTAACTTCACTAATAATATAAAAAAGACATATGAAAACAAAGGTTAGAGGAAGACGTCCCTGTTCAATATTAACAAAAGAACTTAATACAATAAACATATAAAGAATACCACTAGAACCATAGACATACTTCTTACTAAAAATAAAATTAAATATTCCAATTATGAGACCACCTAGTAAAATCATTTTAAGAAGATTTAAACTACCATATTTTTCTTCTAATATGGGACCTATTAATAAAATTAAAGTAAAATTATGAGCTAAATGCTCAAAATTAGCGTGTCCAAAAATATGACTAACTAGAGTAAAATAGGTTAAGGGATTAAGAAGAGAAGATCTTCCGGAACAAAAGAAAATATCACTCTTTTTTCTAGTTAGAAAAGCTATAAATAGAACAATTAAACAAATAAAAAAATAACTTAATATTACGGGACAATTATAAGTAAACATATTTAAAAATTTTTTCATATTATATTCCTTTCACCATAATTATAACAAATTACAAGCAAAATAATCTAAAATATGATAATATAACGATAAAGCAACCTAAAGTTGACAAAATTTCCAAGTAAACTTTCTTTTATGCAACTGATTTTTTTGGGAAAATTAATTCAAGAAGAGGTGGTTTATATGAAGTTTGGAGACAAACTAATTAAATTAAGAAAAACAAATGGTTTATCGCAAGAAGAATTGGCAGAGAAATTAAACGTTTCAAGACAGAGCGTATCAAAGTGGGAAAGTAATAATACTTATCCAGAAACAGATAAAATCGTTCAAATATGTAATTTGTTTGATTGCTCAATGGATGAATTAATAAATGATAAGATTGGAGATATTGAAAAAAGAGAAACTATAAATAAGAAAAAATATCAGGTGGTAGTTGATTCATTCTTAGATTTTATAGTTAAAACTATTAACTTATTTACTACGATGAGTTTTATCGACGTTATAAAATGTCTTATTGAATTAGTAATTATTTCAATAATCTTATTAATAGGAGGGATTCTTTTTGTTAATGCCTCAGAATTTATCATTAATAATTTATTTAGCTTTTTAAATAATGGTGCTTTTCATGTATTAAACTCCTTTATTAAAGGATTATCTACTTTGATATGGCTAATTATATCTATAATAGTTATAATTCATATTTTTACTATTAGATATTTAAATTATTATGATGATTATTTAAAAACAAAATCTAAAGAAGAAAAAAAAGAAGATCAAAAACAATTAAAAGAAAAAAGACAAATTCATTTTAATGATAAAAAAACGAAGATAATTTTTAGAGATGATAAGACAACTCCTTTAGCATTTTTAACGGTCCTATCAAAGATAGTTTTATTTATTTTAAAAGTATTAGGAATGCTTTTAATAGTCTTTATAATATTCGTTTTATTTGGTTTATTCGTCTCATTATTCCTTTTTATATCTCTTGCTATATACTCTGATGTTTTTAAAGGAATTTCAATTGCTATAGTTGGCTTAGTCACTTTAGGATGTATTATTATCTATATTTTAGGAAGTTTTATTCTTAAAAAGAAAATTATTATAAAAGGAATTATCATTTTCTTTATACTGGCCTTTTTAATAACGGCTACGGGTACTGGCATATCATTATTGTCCTTGAAAGATATTGATTTTGTAGAAGAAAATAGTTATATTGACAAAGAAGAATATAAAAAGAATTTAACTTATGAAGAGCGAATGTTTATAGACTTTTATAAATATTCTAATGAAGTTAATTACGTTATAGATAATTCTTTAGCATTAGATGATATAATAGTAACTTGTACTTATGATTCAGCCTTTCATAATTTATATTTAGCTGGTAGTAATTATTATAATATGTCATCATTTGATATATATACAAATCAAAGAACTAAGATAAAAGAATTTTATCAACACTTTATCAATAATTTGAAAAATAACATAATTAGTAATTATTCTTCTTTAAAAATTGAGAATTTTAAGATAACTGCTAATGAACAGACAATTAATAAATTATTAGATAACTACGCGAAAGTTTATTTTTATGATACTATTCCTACTAGTGATGGCTATTTATTAAAAATAAAAAATGAAAAAGTACAAATAGATAATTATTATTGTCGAATTAATTATGATATTTATAATGACACAATGACGGTTTTAGAAAATGATTGTCTTTGTGAAAAACAAAATATTCAAACTACTTTAGGTAATAAAACTATTTATCGCTGCTATTACGATGAATAAAGTTGACTTTTCTTATTAATTAAAGGTAAAATACAACAAGAGGTGTTTTTATGTCTAAAAGTAAGAAATATTATCAAAATATAGTTAAATTAATTGATAATAATGATATAGAACAAGCAACAAAAATTATTTCTCAAAATAATTTCTCCTATAGAAGTTATTTTAATAATCGAATTTTAGAAAAACAACTAGATCCTAGTATAAAAAAAACTTATTTAGATTCAGCAAGATATCTATTAAAATTGCAAGAATATGAATTAGCATATGACTATTTAGAGGCGGGAAGATATCTTTCTTCAAATAATGCTTTGTTTTCTTACTACTTAGGTAAACTTTTCTTTAAAATGGATTATTATGATTCAGCTTTAAAATATTTACTAGATTATAAACAAAGAGGTAGTTTAAAATTAAATAAGTGCTATTTATACTTATACTTTATTGCTAAAAGTAAAGATTATAAAACGGTAAGTAAATATAAAACTAAATTAAATGAATTAAATAATTTTTTAGATATAGAGTTTACTCTAAAAAATAGTAATAATTATAACAAAACTGCCAATGAAAAAGATATTGAAAAGATAAGTGAATTTAAAGAAGAAGTAAAATTAGATAAACAAAAATTATATAGTGAATATTCTTTACAAGAAAAACTTGAATATATAAAAGAATTACTTATAAATAAAAGAGAAAAAGTGGCTAATAAACTATTAACTTCTTTAAAAGCAACAAATCAGGAAGAAAAAGAATTAATAAAACAACTTAATAATAATAAAAAACTATATCTAAATAGATTAAAATAAAGTCTCACAGAGAACCATAATTAGAATACCTAGAAGAAAACCAATAAATGTAGTTTTATATTTTTTATAACTAATAGAATTAGGAAAAAGCTCATATAGAGAAATATGCAACATAATACCGGCAGTGATTGCTAATATTACTCCTAAGATAAAATTATTAACGTATTTAGCAATGAATAAATAAGCAATAACGGCTCCAAATAATTCAGAAAAGCCAGATATTAAAGTATATAAAAATGCTTTCTTACGATTATTAGTTGAATAATATATTGGTACAGCTATAGAAATACCTTCTGGTATATTGTGAAGAGCAATAGCTAGTGATAAACTTAATCCTAAACTTACATCTTTATTGGTAGAAATAAAAGTAGTTATACCCTCAGGAATATTGTGGAGCATTAAAACAATTACAGAAATTATTCCTAATTTATATAGTTTATTCTTGGTAAATTGTTCTTCAATCTTTTCATCTATAATAGCTGAAAATAAAATACCTAATACAATAAATATCAAAGTAATAATAATTAAAGGAATTGGTTTAAAGATACTTCCAAAAAGGAAAGTTGCCTCAGGTATTAAAGAAATTAAAGATATAGTAAACATAACTCCACTAGAAAAAGCAAGAGAAAGAGTAATGACTTTATCTTTGTATTTTTCTTTTAAATAACAAGGTAGAATTCCCAGTATAGTAGCAATACCTGCCATAAATGTAATTAAAAAACTAAATAATGTTCTATTCATAGTAAATAGTATGCTTTATTATGAAAAAATATACTTTAAATAAAGAGGTAATGACCATGAATTATGATTTAGAAATGCAGCGTCAATTAGAAAATATAAAATTAGGTACTAAACTCTTACTTCATGCTTGTTGTGCACCATGCTCATCAGCTGTATTAGAAAGACTTGGCAATATATTTGAAATAACTATTTATTATTATAATCCTAATATAACAGATGCATTAGAATATAATAAAAGAGTAGCTGAAATAAAAAAGTTCATTTCAAAATTTAAAACTAGATATAAAATATCATTGATAGAAGGAAAATATGAACCAGAAAAATTTTTTGAAATAGCCAAAGATTTAGAAAATGAGCCTGAAAGAGGTAAAAGATGCTACAGATGTTATAAATTACGTCTTGAACAAACAGCTAAACTAGCAGAAGAACTTAATTTTCCTTTCTTTGCTACTACATTGACATTATCTCCTTATAAGAATAGTGAATGGCTAAATGAAATAGGAAGAAGTTTAAAGTATAATTCAACATATTTATATTCTGACTTTAAAAAACATAATGGTTATAAAAGAAGTATAGAATTATCAAAAGAATATAATTTATATAGACAAAATTATTGTGGTTGTATCTATTCAAAGAAATAATTGTGGAAGAACTCTACAATTTTTTTGTTGACAAATTAAGACGGGTGGGGGGTATAATCTTATTATAAAATAAGGAAATTGTTGACAATTTGGTGGTGGAAAAAAATGGATAATAGAAAGCTTAAAGTTATAATTATTTCTTCTTTAGGTATAGCTCTTCTTTTTCTTGCAGTAGCGTATGCCGCAATTTCTTCTCG
>CANQEF010000069.1 GCA_947594675.1 uncultured Bacilli bacterium | reverse complement strand
TTTCTATGTCTAACTCGTTTTCTATTTGCTAACTTATCTTTTTTTACTTTTCTTGAACTTTCCTATAAGATAAAAAATCCCCACAGGACATTTTGATACATTTGTTAAAATTCCTGGGGTTAATAATTTTGTCAAAGACAAAATAAAACGAAATTTGGCTTATTCAAAATTTTAAATATATTTATCAATGATAAAATTAAATTTATTCATAACTTTATTATAATCATCATCAGTAGTTGGATTTTCTTCAGAAATTGCTTCAAATCTATAGGCATATTTCAATTTGCCATCAAATATATCATATAAATCATTGTAAATAAAATCTCCGATTTCTTCATATGCTTTTGTATTTTTAAGTAATATTTTTTCTTTTTTATAACAAAGTATAACTTTATTAAGTTCTTTTTCAGCAGTTTCATACAATTTATCTTCAATATATTCAGGCTTAATTCCTTTATCTTTAAAATTTAACCACAAGTCATTATATCCATCTGTTTTTTCAAAATAATCTAAATGTTCTATAATTGAATCGTAAATTCTTTTTATTGAGCTTATTTGCAATTCATTAAAATTATTCATTCTTTTCTTGTCTCCCTTATTAATTAATAAATCCTTAAAATTGCCTAATTTATAATAATTAGCAATATTTTTTATAATCTCTAAATCATTTGGACTTTGAATTCTATTCTCCAACTATGCACAGCATCTTTCGAAACATGTATTTAATCTGCAAGTTCTTGCTCCAAATCACCAATTAATTTTTTGCCTTTATTTTTAGTAAATAATTCATTAAATCTTTGATGATTGAAGTAATAATCAATTTCCTTTATTTCATATCTTCTTGTCGTAAATTTCTCCTTTCATGATTCAATTATAGCTTTTTTAAACATTTTAAATAAAGTTTGGTAAACTCAAACTATTAGACTATTAACAAAGTCAAAAAAATTTTTTCTTTTAACATTAAATTCATTTATCAAAACGGGATATCTTTTATAATGATTGTCAGAAACAAAAAAATTAATATGTTATTGATTTATATACATATTTAATGATTCATAACTTGTTCTACCTTCTATCCGCTTAATTCATGTACACATATTAGCTTACCAAAATAATTAACTGCTATTATCTAGCAGTTGAAATCATATTTTTTTAATTTAGTTTTTCTATTTTGATTCTAATTCTTTTAATTGTTTAACAATTTTTATAACAGAAGCTTTATCTTCATTTCCGAAATACTTAGCAATAGAATCGAGTAATTGTAATTGTTGTCTAGATATATTATCATCAACGCTTTTTAAAATAATATCAATAATAATAACTATATGAACTCTATATGTTGCACTTTTCATAATCCAATTATCATCTGTCGTATTAAATAACAACACATCCCAATCATTTATAAATTTCTTTTTAGCTGATAATAATTCTTCAAGAGTTTTATTTAATACAGAATATTTAGACACTTCTTCAAAATTATTTTCCATCTCTTGGTCTATTTTATTTTTTTCTAACTCTAATTCTGTAATTTTACTACCGATATCATCAATTAAACTTTGAACATCCTGATTTGTCATTTTATCAGCAGGATAGATTTTCCCACCAAAACTAATATATTTAGTTTTACATTTAGGACAAGTAAGAATTGCTCTATTATCATCCATAATTAATAAATTTTCATTGCAATTTGGACATTTTTCTAATTTTATTTCACTAGTTTCTTCATATTCATGACCATTATCATCAATTTTATATTTTTTTATAAAATCATTTCCTGAAGAATCTGTTAATGACTTTTGATCTGTTGAATAAGTGTTGTCATTTATAGTAATATTATCTTTACTAATATCATAATTGTCGTCTGACATATATACAATTTTACCATCTACGGAATTTTCTCTTACAATTTCTACGTAGCCAAATTCAGAAATTTCCATATATAATTTTTTATTACCATTTGATACTTCAATAGTATAGCCTTGTTCACTTGGCAAAAAGCGAATATCTTTAATGTTCTCAATTCTTAAAAAAGTACAAGTTGTTAAAATAGCATTCATAATAATATTAATATCATCGATATTGATTTCTTTTTTAAGATTATCACTAATAATATCTTTTGACGTATCAACTTCAATTTTTTTTTCAAACTCTTGATTCATTTATTTGACCTCCTATTTAGACATTCCATTGTTCATTATATCTTCTTGAATACTTTGCTCTTGATATGTTACCAATAACATTTGTAATTCATCTATAGATTTAGTATTTAATTTATTTTGAACGTTTTGCATAATACTCATTCGTTCTCCCATACTTATATCTCCAAATGAAAATTCACCGGCTTTATTCATAGCGCTCATAATTCGGCTTACAATCTTATCTTTCATTTGTTTTTGTTGTTCTTGTAAATCTATTTTCGGTTCATTTTGATTTATTTGTTCTTGATTTGATTGTTTTATAACTGACTGTTGATTTTCATTATTTATGTAATCAAAAGGTTGTTGTGAAATTTGATTAGTTTGTGAAATTTCTTGATTAGTTTTTTCCAAAGGTTGATTGACTATTTTTGTAAATTCTTCTAGCGTATACTCTGTACCTACAAAACGACCATTACTTTGTTTTGCATCTACTACTACATAATTTCCTTCTTGATACACTTTATCAATTTCAGAAATTATAACTCCTCCTCGAGATTCCATTTGTTGTATAATTCTTTGTTTGACATCTTCAGATAAATTAGTTAAATCACCGATAAAATTTTTTGTAGACTCATTTGATTGTTCATTAACACTTTGAATTATGGGTTCTTTCAATATTGTGCTAGATGCATTTACCGGTCTTTGTTCTTTAGTTGTAGAAAATTCAAAAATATTTCCTAAATTACTTTTCAAATTTTTAATTAGTGCTTCTGTTTCATCTGCAGTATTAGCTTTTGTTTTATCTAAGGGAAGAGAACTATCTAATGACTCAACATTCATATCTTCAAGCACTCCATTTATTTTATCTATCTCTTGTGTAGAATATTTATCCAAATTTAAATCTGCCTTTTGTTTATTAATTTCTAATTCAATATCCTTAAGAATACTTTCCCTTGTAACATTTAGCCCTATAGAAGACAAATTTCTAATTGTTGCTCCTAGTTTACCTTCAAATAATATATCATTTCTCATTTTTTCAAAAGCCAATCTCTTTATTGCATTTAAATATTGTTTTTTCAAATCATTCCTTGATTCAACTATTCCTTCTGGATTGTTTCCTAATTCCATACCCTTTTTGCTAAATCCTTCTAAGCTCATTTTTATACCTCCTAATTTAACATTTTAAATCTTTTAATAGTAATAATTTTGCTAATATTTCTAACAATATTATAAGTAACAAATAAATTCTCTTTATATGTACAATTATACCACTACAACACATTTTTGTATATTTCTTTATTATTATTCAAAATCCTTTAAAAACCAAAACTAACAAAGAAACCTGCAAATCATTCTTCTTTATTGAAAAAACACTCTTTTAATTTATAACTTATTTATGCAGATATAGTTCAATAGTAGAACATAAGCTTCTCAAAGCTTAGGATACAAATGATAAAAAAATTAAATTTAAAAAAAATGAGATAAATCAAATTGAATTAGGTAAAAGAATTAGACAAGCAAGAAAATCTATAAATTATACACAAGAAAAATTAGCACTAAAACTAAATACTACACATTCAGTAATTAGTGCGTATGAATCTGGTAAAACCTCTGTATCAACTTTGTTTCTTATTGAAATTGCCAAACTAACAAATAAGTCATTAAACTGGTTATTAAATAAAATTGATTAAACACTATTTAATTTTTTTAGATATTATGGTTTATTTAGCAACAGAAGATTATATAAATTCTTTTTTTATTGAAAGAAACGCAAATACTCACCAAATCCCTCAAATTTTAAAAACATTAAAAAAAACCTAGTTTCCTAGGATTTTTTATAACATTTAAACTTTATTATTCTTCTACGCTAGCTTTATTGTATTCATCTAAAATAGCGTCTTGGAACATCGTACGTACTTCTGTATTAATTGGATGAGCGATATCTTTATATTCACCAGTTGCAGTTTTTCTACTAGGCATTGCAATAAATAAACCATTATCTCCTTCAATAATACGAATGTCATGAATAGCAAAAGAATCATCGACAACAACGGTTGCAATTCCCTTCATCCTGTTTCCTTCTCTTTCAAATTTACGAACGGTTACTGATGTAATTTTCATGTTTACTCTCCTTCTAAAGTTCTGATTATTTCGTAACTTAATAATATTGTAATTCATATTTTTAAACTTATCAAGAGTTTTTACAAATACTTTATATGAATTTCTCCTGTTGCAATATCTGAATAAGTAAAACTTCTTTCTATTCCATCTTCATTTATAGTAAAAATACTAGGATAAACATTAGAAATATAACCACATATTTTATAATTTTTATTTCGCATGCCATATACAGAAACCTCAACTTTAGCATTTAAGTGTTTTTTCACTTCATCTTTTATAATATCTAGATTCATAATTCCCCCTTATCTTGGATAGCCAACATACATAAGACCATTACATAGAATGCCACCCATTCCATCTTTTCCATACTTTGTTTTCTCAAGTAAAGAAATCAAATCAATTTCTTTGTTTCTCTCTGTTAAAGAAATTGTCGTTGCAATAATAGCAGGATCTAAGCAATGAATATTAATTCGTTTTGGACTAGAAGCAAAATTAGCCCCAGCTTTAATTAATTCTTCATAATTACTTTGACAAGCTCCTGCTATAATAACCAACTTTTCATGACTTTTCTCATATCGACGACATTCTTTAACCGCTTTTATAAAATTCTCCGTATTCTTATAATTGTGAATATCATCGATTCTCCCCTTCTTTTTATAATATGCATCATGCCCAGTAATAATGACTATATCTGGTTTATACTCCTCTAGTAAATTACGGATTTTAGAAGGAATTTCAACTTCATTCATTTTTTTACCAATAGCAAAAATATTATGTTTTTTATAATATTCTAAACAACGCTGTAAATATTCACTATCTCCATCTAGATGTAATATTTTACCCGGTAAATAAAAAAATTCACTTCGATCTAATGCATCACTATCCTCTTCTTGCTCTTCATCATCCGTTGAAAGACGTTCTTGATCTTCTTTAGTTGCAATCGTTAAATCCTCCATTTTACTATCTGCATAAAGTCTTACATCGATTCCTTTTAAATAGCAAGTATCTCCTTTAACATTCATAACTTTAAACAAAGTATCATGTTGATAACTTTTTCTTGTTACAATGTCCCCTTTTTTAATAGGCATATATCTTCACCACTATATTATATGCCAAATAAAAAGGATGTTACTTCATCCTATAAAGATTGGCTAATTTTATAAAATCTTCTTTCTTGATTTCCTCCGCACGAACATTTTCTTTATAGCCAAATTGATTTAAAATGGAAAAAATCTTATTAAAATCATAATGTTTCATATTATTTTTTAAGGTTTTTCTTTTATTTTGAAAAGCATCTTTAATAAATTGCAAATAAAACTTTTTATCCAAAATTTCTTTTTTTTCATTTCTGACCAATTCTATTACAACACTATCTACTTTAGGAACAGGTTCGAAAGATTTCTTACCTACTTCAAATAAGATAGAAGCATCATACTTCATATTCACATACAAAGTAAAAGCATTATAATCTTTATGATTTTCTTCTGCACATAAACGCATGCCAAATTCTTTTTGAACCAACAAAACAATTTTTTGTATAGGAATTTCCAATTCCATTAACTTAGTAAGAATAGGAGACGTAATATAATAAGGAATATTTGCTACCACATACAAATTTTTATAGGGAATATCTTTTATATTCATAGCAATATCCTGTTGTAAAAAGTCACCATAAAGAATATGACATTTCTCGTTTTCAAAGCGATTTAGATAAGGTTTCATTCGCTCATCAATTTCATAACAAAGTAAATAAGAATTCTTTTTAATAAGTTCACTTGTTAAAGCCCCCATTCCAGGTCCTATTTCCAAAATCAAATCGTCTGGCCGAACAAAAACACTATCAGCTATTCTTCTTAAAATTTCTGTATCTTTTAAAAAGTTTTGTCCATACTTTTTTTG
>CANQEF010000068.1 GCA_947594675.1 uncultured Bacilli bacterium | reverse complement strand
CTGGAGAAATAGTAGCTTATTATTCCCATACTAGACCAAATGGAGAAAGCTGCTTTAGTATTTTCCCAACTATTCCTGGATTGGTAGGTGAAAATATTGCAATATCATATTCATCTCCAGAATCAGTTATGGAAGGTTGGATGAATTCAGAAGGACATAGAGAAAATATTTTAGAGCCCACTTTTAATTCAATTGGAATAGGAGCAATGAAAACAAACAATGTATGGCATTGGGTTCAAGTATTTTCTTCACAAAAATCTACAAATTTAGAAACTACTAAAGGAGAAGTTTCAGTAACTGGTCAAGAAGTTGAAATAATACCTAAATATATTAATTACACTTTTTCTTATCCTGCCAACAAAATTTCAGATGGTAAAATTATTCTTAACAAAAATGAAAGTATTAAACCAGAAAAAGCACTATTTGTTAATACAGAATGGCCAGCTACCAAATTTTCTATTCCATATACTAAATTTACTTATAAAATAACAGATTCACAAAAGGCACAAGTAAAAGCTGATGGAACTATAACAGCACTAGAAAAAGGAACCACGGAATTAATCGTTTCTTTAAATGGAGTAGAAAAACGTTTCCCAATAGAAATAAAATCAGTTTTAGAAGATATAGAAGTAGAAAATCAAATATTATTTGTTAATGAAGAAAAAGAATTAGTTTATAAACTTCTTCCTGCTACAGCTCCTATTGATAAATTAACTATTACATCAGATGATGAAAATATTGTAAAAATAGTTAATAATCATCTTTTAGCTTTAAAAGCTGGTAGTACTAAAGTAACAATTACCATACAGTCAAAAACTGAAAGTATTAGTAAAACAATTGATGTAATTGTTAAAGACTATAAAAAAGGCGATATCAATAGTGATACTAAAGTTGATTTATTAGATGTTAGAGAGGCTTTAGCTTTTGCTGTAGGAAAACATTCTGTAACCGATAAAATATTACTTCTTGGTGATATGGATATAAATGGAAAAATGACTTCGATAGATGCAACTCAAATTTTAAAAATCTATTTAAAAAAGGCTTAATATATGAAAAAACTTGTTTTAAAGAAAAAGTATAAAAAGCATTTACTAAATATTCTTCTAATACTTTTATCGTTTTTGTTTATTTATGAAACCTATAAAAGTATAAAAATCTACTATTATGAAACTAAAAGTAAAAAAATAAATGAAGAATTAGTAAAAGATGTAGTTACTACTGATAAAAACAAGCAAACGACAATAGATTTTGAAAAATTAAAAGAAAAAAATATTGATATTATTGGATGGATTAAGATACCTAATACTCATATTAATTATCCTATAATGCAGACATTTGATAATAACTACTACCTAAATCGTGACTTTAATAATAATTATAATATCTTTGGTTCAATTTATATGGATTATAAAAATAAATATGACTTTAGTGATCCTAATACTATTATTTATGGGCATTATACACATACACAAGATATGTTTTCTGATTTAAAGAAAGTTTATGAAGAAGAATTAAAAAGCCCTTTAAATATTTATATATATACTTCTAATAAGGATTATACTTATACAGCATATTCAATGTATTTAACTAATCCTAATGATGAAGAGTCAATTAACCTTAGTACATCTTATTTCACTAAAAGTGATAAAGATTTTAATATAAATTTAGAAAATGAGAAAATAAAACATACTTTAACTTTAGTAACTTGTTACAATGATAGTAATAGACGAATTATTCTCCATGCTTACTTAAATCAAGATAATTTAGAAGACTAAAGTAAAGAAAGGAAGGAAAAATGAAAAATATTAAAAAGAAAAATAAAACTAAAATATTTAAAGCATTTTTATTATTATTCATTATAGCTTTAATTGCCATACCTACATTTTTAACTCTTGCTGCTGGTAAATCTAAATTTACTATAGAAGCTGTAACTAATTCTGATAAAAATCCCGAACCTGTTAATCTTATGAAACTTCATAGAAACGATGAATTTAGATTAAAGATAAATTTGGAAACATCGGAAGTTTACCAAGCTTTAACATATGCTATCACTTATGATAATAGATATTTTGAACTAGTAGAGGCTTGGAAATATAGTGATAATGATAATCGTGGTAATTCCAAAATTGAGGGCGACTATAATAGCTACGTTGATAAAGAAAATCCAAATTTAACTAAATTAATTTTCGCAGTTGCTGTAAATAGTAATTATGGTGACAATTATAGTTATAATGGCACAGTAGGAACAGCAATTTTCAAAGTAAAACAAGATGCTAAAGGAAGTTGTACATTTACCTTTACTGATGACACAGCTTTAAATAAAGAAATAGCAGATGGTTACTATGATGCAAGTGGAGAATATCATGGTGCAAAATATGAGCAATTAAACATAGAAACAGTAAATGCTAATGCTTTTGTTGAAATACCAGTTGACGATATTACTTTAAAGGTTGATGAAGAAGTAAATCCAACTAAAATTAATATGATAGGTGGAACAACTAAACAAATTGAAGTAATACCAAATAATACTGATACTACTATGCAAGCAAATATCTCATATTCATCAAGCAAAGCAGAAATTGCAAATGTATCTAATAGTGGAGTTATTACAGCTAATAAAACTGGTACAACAGAAATAATTGTAAAGGCATATGGATTGACTAAAAAATTTACAGTTAATGTAACTAATCCAATTAAAAAGTTATATTTCAACGATGAAAGTGTAACTATTCAAGGAGAAAATAAAACTAAAACTTTACAAGTTGAGATGGAACCAGCTAATCCTGATAATGCTCAAATTAAATGGGAAAGTTTAAATGAAGATATAGCTACTGTAGACCAAAATGGAGTAGTTACTTCTCATAAAGCCGGAACATGTGTTATTAAAGTAACATCAAAAGCTGATTCAAGTATCTCAGCAAATATCACTGTAAAAGTTATTAGTAGTATTATTCCTGTAGAGGAAGTAAGTATTAATCCTAAAGAAATATCTTTAGAAAAAAATGCTACCCAAGATATAACAATTACTTATAAGCCATTAACTGCTACAACAGATGTAACATTATCTGTTGAAGATAAAAATATTGCAAGTATAAGTAAAGAAACAACTTCTTCAGGAACATATAAAGCAACAGTTAAAGGTTTAAGTGGTGGTAAAACTAATATTAAAGCTAAACTTACAAATTGTAAAAATTCTGTAAATTGTGAGTTTACTATACCTGTTTCTGTTAATGTTCCATTAAAAGGAATAAAAATTCAAAAAGATAATAATGATATAACTTCTTTATCTATTTATCCAACTGAAAAAGTAACATTAAAAGTTGTTACAGATCCACTAGATGCTACTGGATTAGAAAATGAGGTTATCTCATGGAAAAGTAGCAATGACAATGTCCAAGTAGAAAATGGAGTAGTTACTGGTATTAATCCTAATACTTCAGCCGTCATAACTGCAACTTATGCTAACCATGAAACAAGTATTACGGTTAATGTAAAAACTCCTGTTGAAGGAGGCAACTTAAGTCCTAGTAATGACATTAATTTAATTACAAAATGTGATAGTAAAAAAGGTAAGTGTCAAGAACAAATGCAAGTTATTTTCTTTGATGCTAATGGTAAAACTCCTGATGAAAAACCTACCGTTACTTGGGGAATAAAACAAGGAAACAGTACTGATGTTGTAAGCATAAATAGTACTGGTCTAGTTAAAGCTTTAAAAGCTGGTAGTACTATCATAACAGCAACTTATAAAACATTTGATGGTCAAATCCATACATTAGAGGCTAATGTAAATGTAATTGTTGCTTTGGAAAGTTTGTCATTTGAAAAAGATAGTTTAACTGTTCATCGTGGCAAAACAGTTAATTTACCAAAACTAGTTTTAAATCCAAAAGATGCATATGTTAATATTGAAGAAGTAGAATATGAATATGATCCAACGATTATTTCTTTAGAAAATAATATTATAACTGGTATCAAAAAAGGAACAACAACTATTAAAGCTAAATTAGGCGATGAATTTGCTGAATTAAGTGTAGTAGTTGACGTTCCAATTGAGGATATCATTGTTAAATTAAATGACAAAGAAATAACTAATTTATTATTAGAAAGATCATCTTCATGTGTACTAACTGCCTCTATTATTCCAAATGATGCTGATAATCAAAATGTTATTTGGTCTATAGCTGACGGTAGTGCTAAAGATATTATTTCTATTAATTCTGAAACTGGTGCAATTAATGCCTTAAAGAAGGGCAAAACAAAAGTATCTGTTAAAGCTGGCAATATAGAAAAAATTATTGAAGTAGAAGTAAATGTTCCTGTAAAGACGTTTACTGCAGATGAAAAATTGGATATTTATAAAGGCGAGTCCAACAAAAAGACGATTAGTACCGTAATTGATCCAATAGATGCTGATAATCAAGAAATTACTTGGAAAAGTAATAATGAAGAAATAGCTACGGTTGATGAATTTGGTACAGTAACAGGACACAAAGCTGGTAGTACTACTATTATAGGAACACTTGAAAATGGTATGCAAGTATCTGTATTGGTTACTGTAAGTATTATCCCATTGACTGATATTGATGTTGTTGTACCAAACGAAATATTAAAGGGACGCACTACTTCCTTAAAAATTACCCCTAATCCAACTAATACTACTGAATTTGAAAATATTGAGTATGAAAGCACTGATGAAGAAATCTTTGTTGTAGATGACTCAGGTAATATTACTGGTTTAAAACAAGGAACTGCTACTTTAATAATTAGAGTAGGTGAAGTAACAAAAGAAGTAGAAATAACTATTACAGAAATTCATGCTGATAGTATTGATGTTCATGTTCCATCAGACAAATTAGGTGTTAGTGAAGAAATGCTCCTTCAACCATTTACTAACCCAGAAAATTGCACTGATGAATTAACTTATACTTTTACTTCTAGCGATGAACATATCGCAACAGTTTCCGAAGATGGTACAGTTAAAGGAATTAGTGAAGGTACTGTAACAATTAAAGTTACTGCTAGTAATGGAATGGAAAAAGAAGTAAAAATAACTATTACTAAAGAGGCCCAATTTAGACAAGAAGAAACTATTATTCCAAATACCAATACTCAGCCCTTAGTACCTAGTATAATTTTATCTATTATGTCTTTATTAGGAATTATTACTTTAGGTTATAAAAGGTATACATTAAATAAATAGAATGCTAAAAAAGATACTAATATTTGGAATTTGTTTACTGACTTTAAATGTCAAAGCAAAAGAACTACCTATTTTTACAATAGGTAGCTCTACTGCTTATAAAGGAGAAATTGTTACAATTCCAATAACTTTAAAAAATAATCCAGGTTTTTCTTATTTAGGTGTTAAAATTAGATATGATTCTAGTAAATTAGATTATGTTGACTCTTATTTAACTGCTGATTTTTCGGCAGCTACTTTAAAAGGTATTGAAATTAATGATAAAAAAACTATTACTTTATATGCAATAACTTCTGATGATACCTTAATAAAATCAAATGGTAAAATAGCGGAAATGAAATTTAAAATATTATCTGATAAAATTGAGGATATTAAAATAGAGGCAACAATTGATAACTTTGGTAATAATACTAATAGCGAAATAAATATCAATAAGAAAGATGGGATTATTAATATAGCAAATCATGGGATAGTAGGTAAAAATGAAGTACTAGAAAAAGATAATTTTCCTGAAAATAATGTTACTTATAAAAGCACTAATGATAAAGTTGCTAGTATTGATAAAGATGGTAATATTACTTTTAATGGTAATGGTAATGCAACTATTGAAGTAATTGATGAAAATGGAAAGACTATTTATAGAAAGGAATATAAAGTAGATACAATTCCTAAGAAAGAGCAAAAGAGTAATAGTAATAAGCTTTTATACATATTTCTAGGATTATTTAGTTGCATAGTAATAATTAGCTTAGTTTTTTTTGTTAGGAAAAGGGCACACAATTAATCTTTTGGTCTAATTATATTGTTTATTAAACTATATCAATAATATAAGCAATCATAAAATTTTTATGGAGAATGAATATAGAATCAATTAATAGTATTGATTCTTTTTATATATTAGGAACTTGCTTGGTAAAGACGGATAAATAGAATTGGGAAGAATGCAACACAAAAGAGCACATAGTTATTATGTACTTTAAAAGTTTGCATATAATTTTTTAATCTTCTTTATA
>CANQEF010000067.1 GCA_947594675.1 uncultured Bacilli bacterium | reverse complement strand
AAAAAAGATTGTGGTTGCATCTATGATATTTTAAAGAAAATATTACTTTTACAACAACAAGATTTTGATAATGAAAGCTATTCTGGTTGTGATAAGCCTTATTTAGGACCAGTATGTACAAGTGTTTGCTACAATACTAGACCTATTCAACTATTCAATTGCTCTACTGGGGCTGCTTGGAGTTTTCCTTATAATGTAAATGGTACTACTGGTACTACTGATGTATTTAGAATAGAGGCTTTAGATAAGTGCTGTTGTACTTGTAGACTTCTATATTTAGATCCAACTACTAATCAATATACAAACACTAATGAATTTGCAACTATTGATTTAGGTTGTGTTGGAGCTATTAGATGTCTTGCTGATACATTTATTGATTTGTGCTAATAGTTATTTATTTATAATAATAACAAACCTGATGGTTTGTTGTTTGTTTTTTTAATAAACTTTTGTTTATGAAAAGCCTAATTAAAGGCTTTTTTTAATCTGTTTTTATTTTTTCTATAGAAATAATTTCTTTAATTGGAATTATTTCATTATCAATAGTAATAATATTATTAGCGGTTTTAGCTACTAGTGTTGTTTCATAATTTTTAGAGTTTGTTTTTATTAATACTGGTATATTATAAGAATATCCTATGCCATTAAAAATAGAATTTAATATTTCAGTTATAGAATTATTAGTATTTTCAATTACTTGATTATTTTTTGTATCCTCATTTTTGAAACGATAAACAGTTTTATTGTTTTTTATGCTTTTTGTTATTTCATTTTGATAAATTTTAGGTAATTTTTTCATGAACACTCTCCTCTTTTTATATTTTATGAATTAGTTAAATAAAATTTGCTCATTTTTGATATAATAATTAATAGAGGAGATTTTATGAGAAAGTATAAAATTAATTTAAAAATTTTAATTCCAATAATTTTATTAGCTTTAATCAGTATTATTACTATATATAGTGCTGCTATGTATACATCTAGAAGTCTAGGTAATTTAGCTTTAAAACAAAGTATTTGGTACTTGTTGGGATTTGGATTAGTGGTTATATTAGTTAAATTAAAAAATGAATATTTGTACAGACACACTTGGATATTATATATATTGGGAAATGTTTCTTTACTGGGGCTTTTATTATTTGCATCTCCCATTAATAATAGTAAATGTTGGTTTACTATTCCTGGCATTGGTAGTATACAACCTAGTGAGTTTATGAAAATTTTTATTATGCTAACTTTAGCTACTATGATTCATAATTTTCGTAGTGATTATAAAAATCCTAGTTTAAAGCAAGAATTTTTCTTTTTAATAAAATCTTTTATTATTGTTTTAATACCATCAATACTTACTTTTTTGCAACCTGATACTGGAGCTGTTTTAATTTATTTTTTAATTTATATTTGTATGATGTTTATATCGGGTATAAGAATTAGATGGTTTATTGGTGCTTTTGCTGTTTTTACATCTCTTGTGGGAGTTGTAGTATGGTTATATTTTTATAAAGAAAATATTTTTATAAAAATATTTGGTTCTTCTATTTATTATCGTTTAGATAGAATTTTTGATTGGCAAAATGGATCAGGTCTACAATTAGAGAATTCAATTGCTGCTATAGGGTCGGCTGGGTTATTTGGTCATGGGTTTAATAAAACACCAATTTATTTTCCAGAAGCTTCTACTGATTTTATTTTTGCGGTTTATGCTTCAAATTTTGGTCTTTTTGGAGTTTTAATATTATTAGGAATAATTATTTTTTTAGATGTGAATATTATATTATTGGCTAAAAGGAAGATTTTAGATACTGATAAATTTATATTGGCTGGTATTTTAGGAATGCTTATTTTTCAACAAGTTCAAAATATTGCGATGACAGTAGGTTTACTACCAATTACAGGAATAACTTTACCTTTTGTTTCTTATGGTGGTTCTAGTTTACTTTCCTATATGCTTATGGTTGGAGTACTTTTAAATATTTCTATGCAAAAAAATAGGACTTATAAGTATCGTTAAAAAAACAAAACATTTTTATTGTTTTGCTATTAGTCGGTTAGATTTTCTTTACTTATAGTATTTAATTTATTAAAAGAAAGATTATATAGAGTAATTATAAATATGAAGAAGAATATTAATAAGATTTGATAGTTTGAAAATAAGCAGAAGTCATATGTACCATGGAGAATTGTCGGTATCAAAATACTTAAAATAATATTTTTCTTTGATAATTCTTTATTCTTATATTTATATATTCTAGCTATACTTAGATAATGCCCCATAAAGATAGCGTCACAAGCGTGTGCTGGTACGGCTGATAAAGCTCTAAAAATACCTATTTTTATACTATGGTAATTAAGTATATATAAAAGATTTTCTAAAAAAGCAAAGCCTAAAGATACAAAGACGGAATAGACAACTATATCATAGACTTGATCAAATTGTTTACTTTTATAACCAAAATTATAAACCATAATCCATTTAAAGAATTCTTCTACAAGACTTATTGTTATGAATGAATAAACAATAATTTCAATTAAAGTCATATCTTCAATATCTTTAGGACTTAATAAGTCCTTTAAAATAGAAATTAAGAGTACTATGATACAAGACAGTATTCCTAGACAAAAAAGTTTTAATAGTAATTTCATAGGTTCCTTATTATGATCTTTACTATAAACATACAAGCAAATTAAGGCAATTGGTAATATAGCAATTACAATTAAAACACTTAGTGGAGCCATTTCATAACCTCCTTTGGTGATAGCTAAATTCTTTTGTTGAATATTTAGTATTATTATACAATTTTAAAATAATAATAAACAATTTATTATTCAATATTTTTTTATTAATGTAAAGTAAATGTAAATATATGAAAAAATGAGTTAAGTTTTTTTTGTAAAATTCTTTATTGACAAGAATATAAACAATATAAAAAATTACAATCTAAACAAGGATACAAATATATACCACCAAAAGGTAAAAGTTATAGATACTATAATGAAATATCTATTATGCCCAAATCATCTCTATACTCTATTGTTAAAGTTAAAACGGTGGCACAGCTAGTCGACCTAAATCTGAAAAATATGGATTGTTTGTATAACCAACTAAAGAAGAGAAATAAGGCAATTTATTATCTTGAATTATACTTAGGCAATGAATTATGGGAACAAGCATTTACAAGCAAGATTAGAAATATAAATGATACATATGAAATTCAAAAAAAAGATCATATTTACGATTTAACAAAATATCTTGCTGAAATTTATGAAAAAGAATATAAATTTGATGATGCTTTAAAAAATTATGAAAAAATGATTAGATTAGATCCTTATTTACCATTTGGATATAATGGAAAAGTTTCAATTTTAGTAAAACAACATAAAATTGATAACGCCATATTATTTTTAAAAGAAGTCAAAAAAAGTAAATATTATACTAAAAACAAAAAATATGAACCTAATACTTGGCTGATAGATTCAATAAACAATTTATTAAAAGATTGCGTTACCAAAAAAGAAAAAAATTATGTTTATAAGCCAAAAAAGCAAAATAAATAAGTACATGTAGTGTTGTCGTACTTAATATAAATAAAAGAATAAAAAGTATGTGTGTATTAAGTATGTTAAAAAGATTTATTGGATGGATATGTAACTCAACAAGATTTATTTAATTACTATAATGTATCAGTAATGTATAACTCACTACCAAAATTAATAAATGGTTTTGTATTTAATTATAAAGGAATTAATTTAATAATCATAAACAAAAATTTATCTTACTACAAAAAGAAAAAAACTATATTACACGAATTAGCTCACATCGAACTAAATCAACTAAATAATCAAATAGATGGTCTTTTTGAATTAAAGATTGATAAATACGAAGATGATGCTGATTTATATATAAAAATGTTGCTAAATCATTAGACAAAAAAACTTGACTTTTTAAATATTATAGTGATATCATAGATTTCACAAGTTATTTTACATATTTTTACAATATGTACTATAATTTAAGTATTAATATTATATTATTTTGATATAATATTATTGACGGGAGGTAGTAGCCCCAGCCTAGCTTCGGCGGCCTATAGTAATATAGGTTAAACGCAAAATTGGAGGCACATCGCCCGATACAATATCGGGCAGCTACTATGTGGGATCTATCTTTGATAGGTCCCCTTTTTTATTGTAGGAGGTAGGTATATGTTACAAAAATTAATTGCTACATTTGAGGAATTAAAAAAATATATTTTTATTGTAGATAGAGGTACTAAAGGACAAATAATAGTAAAATTTCGTGATGAACACTTTTATCATTTAATTGGTTTACATAAAATAAATTTTGATTATTTTATACCTAGTTATATAAAAACTAGAGATAAACAGTATAAATACATAAAAAAGCATGTTGAAAAATACAACAATATTCTTGAAAATCAAACTATCAAAAAAGATGTTTTACTATATAGAATTAACACATTTTCTAATTTATTAGATTTATTAAAAAGTAATAATACTATCTTATACAATTTAAAAGAAAAAGTTCCAGGGAGCATGTATGATGGTGATTATGGATTATTAAAAATATATGAAGAAATGTATTGCCTATTAGGACTTAAAGAAACAGATCAAATAGATGGTAAAATCTACTGTGTACCACAAAGTTGGATGGCGAATAATAGAGAAAATAACTTAACAAAGTATAAAATTCCTTTATATATGAATAAAATAATAGTTATGCCGGTGGAACAAGCTGATAATGAATTTATTTATTCATAAAAAAGACCCAGTGGGGTAACACTAGGTCAACTCTATAATTAGAGGCATAAAAATAAATTTCAATGTCCGACAAGACAAAAACTTTTTCTATGCCCTTTAATTATAGCAAATAAACAAAAATATTTCAATATAATTGGAGGTAAAAATTATTGACATATAATTGGAGGTAAAAATTATGGCAGTTTATAATGAAAAAGATAAAAGGAAATGGACCAAAGATGGTAGGCATTGGTATTATGTCATCACTTATACTGATATTCATGGTAAAAAAAAGATATAGATATTCTAAAATGTACAAGGATCGAGCCACTGCAGAAGCAGAAGAACTTAAATTTAAGACTAAAAGAGACAATCCTACTTTAGTAAAATTTGATGTTGTAGCTAGTGAATATTTTGACTACATGTTAAGGCAAAAAAAGAATCTATTGTGCATTCTTATGAAAATGTCTATAAAAAGAATATAGAACCCTATTTTAAGGATTTTTATATAAATAATATAAATATTCAACATATTAACTTTTGGAAGTATGAGATGGAAAAAATCGGTTTAAAACGACATATTTAAATAAAATGTTAAATATACTTAGAGGAATATTTGAATATGCAATTCAAAATCATAATTTAAGTAACAATGTGGCTGCATTATCAGGTAAATTTCAAAAGGCAAATGAAGAAGTTATTACGGATGAGCAAAAAATCAGATATATTACATACGAAGAATTTAATCAATTCATTTCAGTAATTGATGACAATATGTGGAAAACTTTCTTTATATTTTTATATTATACAGGAATGCGAAAACGAGAAGTTCAAGCACTAGTTTGGAATGATATCGATTTTAACAATAATCAGATTATTGTTAATAAAACTCTAAGTGTAAAAACAAAAGAATCTTCTTATAAGATAACATCTACAAAAAATTATATAAACAGAAATATTAAAATGAACAAAACATTAAAAGATACTTTATTGCAGTATAAAAGCAATTGTATGCAGTATAATGATTTTAAAGAAACTTGGTTTGTATTTGGAAATTCAAGATTTCTTCCATCTACTACAATTGATAACCATAAACATAAGTATTTTAAACAAGTTAATAATATACAAGAAATAACAATACATGAGTTTAGACATAGTCATGTATCACTATTAATAAATGAATACATAAAGGCATCAAAAGAAAAGAATATGAAAGTAGATGCTTCTAAATTCTTCCTAATGATGTCTAATAGAATGGGACATAGTATAAAGGTAATGCAAGAAACATATATGCACTTATTCCCTACTATACAAGATGAAGTTGTTGATCTATTAGACAACTTATAATTTATACTAAATTATTTAGAAAGGAGTTAAAAAGTTGAGGTAAAGTTGAGGTAAGCAAAAGTAAAAATCCACCCTTAAAAAGGGTGGTTTTTCTCTGAAGCCTGTAAGGCTTGACACTGGCAGCTACCATTTG
>CANQEF010000066.1 GCA_947594675.1 uncultured Bacilli bacterium | reverse complement strand
AAATGTCGTTGCAGGATAGTAATATTCACCACGTAACACTCGTTCTGCTAAATTTTTTTCTAATGTTGTAGGACTTCCATAAAACAAAGAAGAATTTACACCCGTAAATTGATTTTTTTGATAAATCGCATCGGTAATAGTTCTTATGTTTTTAAATGTTAAACAATTGGCAATACTTCTATTTACAACGACATTTCCAACCATCAACATTCCAAGGTCTCCTTCTGCAAGTGCTTCTGCTCGCATAATCCTTGCTAATAATTCCAATTCTTTTGTCGTATAATTAATTAGCATACACTTCACCTAAAATAATATATGAAAATGTTTGCTTATTGGTTAAACATTATGCTATAATAACTTTGCAACCAGTAATAGGGGATTAGTTAAATGGTATAATAGGAGTCTCCAAAACTTTAGTTGGGAGTTCGATTCTCTCATCCCCTGCCAGACAATTCTTCGCTTTGTGCGATTTATTATATAGAATTCAGTAAGATTTTACTGGATTTTTATTTTTTATTAATTTTATGTTAAAGTATTACTAGGTGAAAAAATCAATGGTGATATTTATGCAAAACATTTATGCTAAAACAAAGGATACAAGAATTGCTGAATTACGATTAGATAAAGGTTTGAAACAAAAAGAAGTTGCATTTCAATTAAATGTATTAGAAAATAATTATTCAAAATGGGAACGAGGAGTAACCGATATACCTCTTTTAAAAAGTAACGAATTAGCCAATTTTTATGATTGCAGTTTAGATTATTTATTTGGATTAAGTAATAAAAATATAAAAGCAGAGAAAAAAGAAATAAATTTGAAATTGATGAGTCAGAGAATGTTATCTTTAAGAAAAGAAAAAAATTTAACGCAAGAACAAGTAAGTGAACATATAGGATTTCATCAAAGAACCTATGCTCATTATGAAGAGGGTAGTAGAGTACCCACTAGTTTTAAAGTTTATTATATTGCTCTTTACTATAATGTTTCTTTAGATTACTTAGTTGGAAGGAAAAATCAACAAGAATTAAACTAATATTGTTTGTTTCACCATTAGAATTAGTTAAAACAACTATTTCTTTTTTTACTTTAAAAAACATTTTATTACTAGAAAGTAATAAGTCATTAATTGAACTAATAATTGTAATTTATTAAATTATTTAAAAATTAAACTTGTATAAAATCAAATAATTTACAATTTTTTTAGCCTTTTTTTAGTTTTGATTTGTTAATATTATAGGAGAGTGATAAATGAATTAGTATTATTCATTGAAGAAAGGGTGATTAAAATTAATAACTTATTTACTGAAATTTATTTAAAATATCATAAAGATATTTTTAGACTTATTTATAGTTATGTTTTAAATATTACAGAGGCTGAAGATATTTTGCAGCAAACCTTTTTGAAACTATACAATCATATTCGTAAATTTAAAAGTTCTGATTTGGAAGTAAAAAAATGGTTAATTCGTGTTGCAGTAAATGAATCCAAAAATTATTTACATTCTTTTTGGAAAAGAAAGGGTGTATTAGAAGAAAATTTAGATAATTATGGTAAAACAATAGAAGAAGATGAAATGTTTGAAATAATGGAAATGATACCACAAAAATATAGAATACCAATTTATTTATATTATTATGAAGGATATAAAATTGAGGAAATTGCAAAAATATTAAAAGTATCTGTTTCAAGTATAAAAATATTTTTAAAAAAAGGAAAAGAAAAAATGAAAAATGAGATTGGGAGGATGGTACAATGTTAAATATAAATAAACAATATAAAAGTTTTCTTAATAAAGTTGATATTTCAAAAGAAAAAAGTGAAGAAATATACAACAATATTCTTATAAAAGGAAAAAAACATAAAAATAATCAAAAATTACTATTTATATGTATATCTATCTTTTTTGTTATTGTTGGTAGTTTAAGTATTGTATATGCAAAAGATATTAAAAATTTTGTACAGGGTTTAACTAAAGCACAATTCAAAAATAATAAAGTAGGTTTAACTTCTGATGTCCGCTCTAAAATTAATTATGATGCTGATATTCCAGAAGCAACAGTAAAATCAGTTATAGATCAAGAAAATGGAAATTTAAATAATAGTTATTCTTATGAACAATTAGAACAATTGTTGGGAATTAAATTATTAAAAAGTGAATACTTTGGCGATAAATCATTATATCAGTTTATGACATCTAAAAAAGATGGTAAGATTGCACAAGCAATTTTTGAAATTAATAACTTTGTAAAAACGGAATCAGAATTTTATAATTTTTCTATAAATCTATATACTCCATATTTAGAGAAAGAAAATAATGAAATTGTAAGAAGTTCTGGAAGTCAAATAGAAGAGCATTATGTATCATCGTTAGATACAACTGCTTATATTTTTAGACCAATACCAGAAAATGTATCAGGAGGATTCTGGTATGCTTATTTGCTTTATGATGATGTTTATTATAGTTTTATGTTTCATTTTGCACATAGAGATTTAAATTCTATGAAAGAAGAAACATTTAAAATATTAGAATCTTTAAAATATTAAGAAAGGAGGGAAAAAATGTAAAAAATGAATAATAATTGATTTTTTAAATTATTATAAGTAGAAAGGAAAAAAGGAGGCCTATAATGAAAAAAAAGATATTAATTAGTGCAGTTATATTTGCTATTATACTTACTTTTTCAATTAGTTATTGCTATTATATTAAACCTAATAATTTGAACTTTTCAAATAATAACGATTTATCTAATGATGAAATATCTAATTTGATCTTAAAATCTTATGAAGACCGAGATAAAAATTGTGTAAAAGAGGGTGTAGCCAAAGTAAATACATTGGATTATTTAAATTTTATACACAATGAAGGTATAATAAATAACGATGACTATCAAAGACAAGTTGAGAATTTTTATTTAGAAACTGATATGTTTGGACATTCTATAGATGAATCTTACCAACCTATATTTTTATGTAAAGAAGATTAAATACTTATTATAAGTAAAAAAATTGTTAAAATTGAATGTTCGTGTGTTTGTTAAATTTATATCTAACTTTTTGAAGGCAATTCGTTGTGGTTGCTTTTGTGCGATTTATCATATAGAATTCAGTAAGATTTTACTGGATTTTTATTTTTTATTAAATGATAAATCCTTTATTTATTATTAATAGTATGTTAAAGTATATTTAGAGTAGAAAGTAGGTAGTAAATGAAAAAAATTTTAAAAAAGAAAAAAGTTTTAATTTTTATTGGTTGTATTTTAATAGTTATTGTTTCTGTAATTGCTTTTTTGATTTATAAAAGAAATTGTCCTAATTGTACCCCATGTTCACTTGCTTTAAGCTGTGAATGTAATAATAAAACTTGTGATTGTATCTATATGGATGAAAATAATGAAATCCAAACTATTAAGTGTCGAAATATGAATAAGGAATAGAGTGTAGTTTAGTTAATTTTATTTTTTTCAACTTTTATCATATTCATTATGCGAATAAATAAAAAAAGACTTTTTCAAGTCCTTAATAAACATCACCCTTTATATTTTCACATTTATAACCTAAACTTCTTAAATAGGCTATATTTCCAATCTTTTCTCTTGAATTATATTCATGGCTTCCTGTCCATTCTCCATCACAAAATATACTTCCCGTTTCTAATGTAAGCATATTTGCTACAATATTAGTATCAGGTATTTGTAAATGAGTACAAGCGAATTGATAACCATAGTTATTAGCCCAATCATAACCCGCTTTCATACAATCTTCCGTAGATTTATAATCTAGACGAAAGTCAGTAATTGTTTGTCTAACATAAGCAGTAATTTCTTCATCTGTCCACTCTTTAGTAGTAGATTCCTTTTCTTCTGTTTTAGTAGGTGTAGAAGTGGTAGTTTTGTTTGTTGAACTTTTATTAGATTTAGTAGTAGTTTTTGTCGATTCTTTTGTACTCGTTGTTTTTTTATTTTCTGACGTTTTAGTTTTTTCTGTTTCTTCAATTATTTTTTCTTCCTCTTTAGAATCATTTTTTTCTACGCTTTGATCTTCTTTTATCTCGTCTTGAGTAGTAGTATTTTCTATATCTTGAATATTTTCATTTTCAGTTTTAAAGATATTGATACTTGCAAATATGCAACCAACTAATAGCAAGATAAATAAGGAAGAAATGATGATAATCTTTCTTTTTTTCATAACTCATCCCTCTTTTGAAGGAATTTTAACTCTATTTATTATAAAAGTCAAATTTGTTATAAGAATGATTTGTTTTTTATTAAAAAATCTGCTATGATACATTTGAAGGTGGTATGTAGTGGCGTTTTCAGAAAAAATAAAAAAAGAAGTACGATATCTTTCTGATGGAAGATGCGTGATTTGTCATGAAGCATTTGTAGAAATTCATCACATTATTCCGCAATGTGAAAATGGGGAGGATACTATCGAAAATGCTGTAGCTCTATGTGCACGTTGTCACGATATTTTTGGAGCCAATCCTACTAAAAGAAAACAATTAATAGAATTAAGAGATATGTGGTATCAAAAAGTAGAAGCTCAAAGAACACCACGTATTATAAATAAATATCATATTTGTGAAAAAATTAAAGTTGTTGAAAAAGCACCGGAAGAAATAACTGAAAAAAAGGTAGCTATTTATCATAATATTTATGCTAATGAAGATTTTGAAAAAGCCGCAGAAGATATCTATCAGTTAACTCGAGACGTTCAAAAAAGATATCCAAATAAACCACGTGTTTTATATTTAGATATTCAAGGACATCGTTTGCCAGATGGTGCTTTTGATCACGATATGTGGGAATTACAATTCTATTTTATTCTACAAAATCTTTTGTTTTATTACACGGAAGTACATCTTCCATTAGTTAATGTTAAAAATCCTTATAGACAATTAGAAGAGAAATTAGCAGATAAATTTATGGTTACGAAAGGAAAAGAAGAATTTAAGGATTTAGAAGGTTCTCTTTTTACAGTAAAGGAATGAGATATGCTTGATATTAAGTAAAAAGATAGTATAATTAGATTGTCTAGTACTGATAGCCTTATTAGGTGCGTCAGTTTTTTCATTTTATTTTTTGCAAAGATATAAAAACGTTGTATAATAAAGTAGGTGATTGTATATGAAAGAAATCAATTTAAATGTTGTTGGTATGAAGTGTAGTGGTTGTGAAAACCGTATTAAAAACGCTTTATTAAATAGAAAAGAAGTAAAAAGTGTAGAAGCAAATCACGAAACAGGTCTTGTTCATATTGTTTTAAAAAAAGAAATAACCGATGAAATCAAAAATGAAATTATTGCTGCTATAACTAGAATGGACTTTGAAGTCAATGAATAAAAAACACATTGTTTTAAATATTGAAGGAATGACTTGTTCTGCTTGTTCAAGTGGTCTTGAACGTTACTTAAATAAACAAAAGGGAGTAGAGGCTACTATTAATTTAGTAATGGCAACTGCTTCTATAAACTATGACGCAGAAAAAGTCTCTTTAAATGATATTGAACGTTTTATTAAGGAAGCGGGTTTTAAAAGTGGTGGAGAACAAAAAAAGAATGGAAATAGTCATTTAGATTTACTTTTTTTACTTTTCTTTGCTTTTCTATCTATCTTTCTAATGTATCTAAGTATGCACGAAATGTTTCATTTACCAATCCTTTCCATTTTAGATAAAATGAAATATCCAAAACTTTATGTGAGTATTTTACTTGTTTCTTCTTTCTTTGCTTTATTATGGGGAAGCTCCATTATAAAAAAAGGAATTAAAAATATACTTCATAAAATGCCTAATATGGATTCTTTAATTGGTATTGGAGTCCTTGTGAATTTCTTCTATAGTTGTTATCAAGCCTACTTTATTTATATGGGAGGAGGAAATGTTCATCAAATTTATTTTGAATCCGTCGTGATGATTCTTCTTTTTGTAAAAATAGGTAGATTTATAGATAAAAAAAATAAAGCGAAAGCCATTGATACCATTAAAAATTTAGTTACGTTAACACCAAAACAAGCAACGATTCTTGTTGGTGAAAAAGAAAAAGTGGTTTCTTTAAGTGAAATTGAAAAAGGAATGCAAGTTATTTCAAGACCAGGAGAGAAAATTGCTGTTGATGGGATTATTAAAAAAGGAAGTACGCATACAGATGAATCCTTTATTACGGGGGAATCAAAACCCGTTAAGAAAAGTGTTGGAGATTTATGTTTAGCGGGTTCTATTAATTATGATGGTGTGATTGTTTATGGAGCTCAACATATTGGAAAAGATTCTAGCATTTCTCATATTGTGGATTTAGTTGTGGATGCTACCAATACCAAAG
>CANQEF010000065.1 GCA_947594675.1 uncultured Bacilli bacterium | reverse complement strand
GCTTATATAGAGGCTCTTTTTATGATTATTTGTTTTGAAATATTTAGAGAGTCAGATATTAGAATGTCTTCAACTAGTGGTTCAGCTGTTTCTATACTTGGTGGTTTAATTTTAGGAGATGCGGCTGTCGCGGCAGGAATAGTCTCTCCTATTATGATTATTGTAATTGCTATTTCTTCGATAGCAGCTTTAATTTTCACTTCTATAGAATTGGTAAATGCTCTTAGAAATTATAAAATATTTTTACTTATCTTAGGAACAATTATGGGAATATATGGTGTTATCATTGGAAGTATTATTATGTTTTATAAAATAGTATCCTTACGTTTATTCGGTTATCATTATATTAGTATAGATGAAAATGAAATAAATGATTCTGTTGTTAAAATAAATAAAAGAATTAGAAAGAGAAACTCAATTCTTACAAAGAACATAGTAAGGGGGAAATATAAATGAAAAAGATATTTATAATAATAATTATCATATTAGGAAGTATTATATTTAAAATACCTGAATATGTAGAATTAAATGATTTAGCTATTATTGAAAATATGGCAGTTGAGTATAAAGATAGTCGATATACTGTCTATTTAAAAGAAATAATTCCTAAAAAAGATGAGAATGGTATTAATTATGATTATAAGTATTATAATGCCTCAGATATAGATTTAGACGATGTGTATAAAAAATTAAAGGCCAAAACAAAAAAGAAACTTTATTATAAAAGCGTAAAGTCTCTAATTATAAATTTAGAAAAATCTGATGAAATAGTAAAAATATTTTCCATAAATCCTAAGAATATTATTCATACTAAAAAAGATTTGTATAAAGAATTAAAGAAAAGTTAAGATTTAAGATTTTTTAAACGCTGCATTTTTTCTTGTAATAAGGCTTTTCTAGATAATTCTTCTCTTTCACTCATTATATATGAATTATTCTCATAAAGTAAAATTGCTTGTTCATGAATATTAGCTGGTAAAGTAGAAAGTTCTACTTCTTTTTTTTCTTTAGTTTCTAAGTTTTCTAATACAGCAATATTTTCTTCTATTCTATCAACTGCATATTTCATATTAATCATCCATTCCTTTAACCATTCGTATCTGTCTTCATTGTTTCAAAAGAAATATTTTTTCCATCGCTCATAGCAATAATTGTTCCAACTTCATCAGTCCTATATATTTTAGTATTTAACTTTTCTAACTTTGTAAGAGTTATTTTTTTAGGATGTTTATATGTATTATTTCTACCAACAGAAATAATAGCATATTGAGGCATAACTTTATTTAGAAAAGCCTTAGTCGATGAGTATTGGGATCCATGATGAGCAACTTTTAAAACATCACTTTTAATATCTTTTGTTATAATCTTTTCTTCTATTTTGCTAGTAGCATCTCCCATAAAAAGAAAACTATTAGAGCCATAAGTTGCTCTTAAAACAATAGATGTGTTATTTAAATCTTCTTCAGAATTACCAATATATAAAACTTCAAAACGGACACTGCCTAAATAGAAATAGTCTTCAATTTGAGGAGTTTGAAAAGCTAGCTGTTTAGCCTCAAGAGAATCTAGAACGTCTTCAAATGTTTTTGTAGTTGTTACTACATCAGGCATATAGAAATTTTCAATAGAAAAATTATTTATAATATTATCCATTCCACCAATATGGTCTTCGTGAGCATGAGTTGCGACAACGTATTTAAAATTATTTATATTCAAAGATTTAAGGTAATTAACTAATTTCTCACCATCTTCATTATTGCCAGCATCGATAAGCATGTTTTCATTATTATTAGTAATAAAAATAGAATCGGCTTGACCTACGTCTATGAAATAAACTTTTAAGTTGCCATTTGTTTCTATTACTGGAGTAACATCATTTTCTTTAAAATTTACTTGATTTAATTCTTTAAAATTAACATAGCCATATTCTTGTAAAAAGATAACCAAAAGAATAACTATTAATATTATTAATTCAAATAACTTTTTCTTTTTTCTTCTTTTCCTTCTCATTAATTATCTCCCCTACTATTATAATAATAGCACATTTTAGGGAAAAATAAAAAAACTATTCAAACTTTTTTATATCTATATTAAAATAGCTTTTCTTCTTTAAATTCTTGATCTTTATGATAACACATATAAATACTAGCAGTATAATCGGATTTTATATATTCTATTTTTTGCTTGTCGATAACTAAAGCAGTATTGTTTTCTAGACCGTAAATTTTTTTATTAGTGCCTTTTAAGACTTTTTTTAATTGTTCTTTTCTATTATTATAATGAGGACAAATAGATACATTAACAAAATCTAAGCCATTTATTAATTCAAAATCAGTACTTTCTTCTCTAAGCATTTTACTATCAGATAAACCACTTTTAGAAAGCATAATTGCTCCTGCTGATAAACCTACAAAGATGCAGTTATCTTTTACTTTTTCTTTTAATAAAGGTGTTATTTCAAAATTATTTAAATCATCTATTAATTTGATAGTATCGCCACCACAAAAATAAATAATATCAGCATTAGCTATTTTTTCTTCAACAATAGATCTATTATTAATAATATTTTTCTTTTTTAAATATTGACAAGTACAGCCAAGATTAGAATAGATTTTCTTCATAGTATCATAATAAGAATCAGAAAAACTACTAGCTAAGCCAATAAATAAAAAATTAGGTTTAGTCTTATTTGTTAATGCAACTGCTTTTTCATCTATTTGTTTTGTTTCGTAAGGAGAATTAGATCTTCCTACCTCTCCTCCACCAATTAAAATATATTTTGCCATAATTTTACCTCTTTTAATTTTATTTTTTTATATTTATTTTTTCTTTTTGGAAAGTAGTAACGTCTAAAAATTTAATAAATTCTTCATAATTATCTATGGCATAAGTTGTCAAATTATTTATTGCTTTTCTGTCAATATCAGAATACTTATCATAAACATTAACAACCTCAATTCCAGCCTCTTGAGCAGCCATAATACCTGTTAAAGAATCTTCAAAGATTAAACACTCTTTAGGAAATAAAGAAAAACTTGATAATACTTTTAAATATATTTCAGGATGAGGTTTTTTTCTACTAACTTCTTTAGATGTTAAAATTAAATCAAAAGTTTTTTTAAGTATTAATTTTTCTCTCATAAACTTATTTTCATCATTATAAAGATCTATTTGTTTGCAAGATGTATTACTAGCTAAAACTAAAAGATATTTAAGTTTTTTTAATCTTTTAATTAAATCTGGTGCTTTGTCTTTAAACTTGATTTGCCTTAAATAGTAATTAGCTATCTTTAGACGTTCTTTTTCTAAGGCTTTATTAGAAATATTTAGTGAATATTTGTTTATTAAATAATCGGCATATTTTTTATAAATGTCTTCTTCATAATTATTTCGTAAGAATTTTTCTCTTTCTAATTGAATAACATCTTCTCTCAAAGTAATGTTTTGAGGAGAAAATTTTTCAATTAAATAAATATCTGATTTATTCCAAGTACCTATGGAATCAATTAATGTACCATCTAAATCAAAAATAATACATTTTTTATTAAGTATATCTAAATTATCTAATTTTTTCATTTGTTCTCCTTTCATAGTAGTAATAATTAAATATATGCTAAACAAAATGATTTTAGAATTATTATTTTTTAGAATATTTTTTAGAATTTTCTTTTTCTTTTATATTGCATAAAGTAAAAATAATATTATGCTTTTTATTATCAAAAGAAGATATTTTTACATCTACAACATCGCCAACATGATAATATAAATTATGATTTTTATCAAAGATAGAGTTAGTATTTTCATCATAAATATAACTACTATCAAGTTCGATAAAACCAGTTATATTTTCATTTGTCTTCAAATACATTTTATCATTCATTAAAAAATCAACATGGGCTTTTAGGCTTTTTTCAAAAAAATTATTAACAAATTCTTGCAAAAGAAGATAATCTATTTCTGTTTCAAAATCACTAGCTTCTTGCTGTTTTAAAGATAAGTCCATGGAAATTTCTTTTAATTTAGGACGAAATTTCTCTAAGATGTCACTATTAGTATCATTATGTAAAATTTGACTTAAAAATAAATGATTTAATAAATCAGGTCCTCTTCTAATAGGAGAAGTAAATGTAGCATATCTATCTAAGGCTAAGCCATAGTGTCCTTTGTTTTCATCATCATAATAAGCTCTAGACATTGATTGAAGAAAAATATTAGAAAGATATTTTATTTCTGAAATTTGCTTATCTTTGCAAATCTGTTCATAATATTTTTGTAAAATACGAGGATTATTCAAATTTTTTATCTTTTTATACTGATAAGATATTTGTTTTATTTTAGAATCTAGAATTCTAACTTTATCAATTGGTGGACACTCATGATTACGATAAACATAAGGAATATCTAAATAATAGGCATAATCCGCTAAAGTACTATTAGTTATTAGCATAAAATTTTCAATTATTTTATGTGCTGGTCCTATAACACGCTCGGTAATAGAAACTGGCATACCATTATTATCAAGTTTAAAAGAATATTCCGGAGCAGCAAAGGAAATATTTCCTCTTTTAAAACGAATTTCTTCTAATTTTTCAGATAATTCTTGCATATTAAGAAGGGTATTATAATATGGTAAATAATCTTTATCTACTCTATTATTATTTAATAGATCATCTACTTTATCATAAGTCATTTTAAGATCGCTATTGATGATGCTATCATAAAATTCAAAATTCATTAATTCACCAGAAGAATTAATATCCATAATTAAAGTTTTAGTTAATCTATCCTCATTAGGATTTAAAGAACAAATTCCATTTGAAATTACTTCAGGTAATTGAGGAATAACCATATCGGCAAAATAAATACTTGTTCCTCTTTTAATAGCATCCTCAAATAAAAACATATTAGGATGAACATAATAACTAACATCTGCGATATGAACATATAAACGATATGTATCATTTATTTTTTCTAGCGAAATAGCATCATCTAGATCTTTTGCTGAGCTAGAATCAATTGTAAAAGTTTCTAAATTTCTTAAATCAAGACGTCTTTTTATTTCTTCTTTAGAAATAGTTGTAGGAATAGCTAAGGCCTCTTTTAAGACATTATCAGAAAATTCAAATGATAGGTTTTTTTCTTTAGCATAAAGTTTAATTTTCTCTCTATTATTAACATTTTTATTTTCTATTTTATTTAAAACCTTCAAAGTATAAGCCTTATTTTGTTTTTTTATAGATACTTCAGCTAATATCGAAGTATTTTCTTCAGTATTAATTGGATTTTCTAAAACAACAGGAAATTTTTCTGTACCTAGTGGTATCCAAGAGCCATTTTTAAAAGTAAAAATATGAGCTTTTTGCTTTCTATCAATAATTTCTACGACACTAGCAATATTTTTATTATTGCTATTATGTTCTATAAGAGCATTTACTTTATCACCAGGAAAAGCTCCATTTAAAGATTTTTTATTAATAATAATCCTTTGAAAATCATGTTCTAAATAATAACAGTTATTTTTTAAATCTCTAATTATTTCGCCACTGACAAAAAAATTTTTCTTAGTCGGATTATTTAGCGGCTTAACTACTCTTATAATTTTACCAAAATTATGTTTAGGGTGTTTTTCATCATTTATTAATTCTACGAAGACAATATCAAGTTTTTTAGCATCTTTTAAATCATCAATTTGAATTACTTTATCATCATCTTTTATGTAATATTTACCTCGATTAGATTTCATTATCGAGCCTGATTTAATATATGAGTCTTTAGGAACGTGAGCATATTCTTTATTTTTATAACAAAATATTTGTCCTTGCATTTCTAATTCGTATAAGTATTTATAAAATGCACTTCTATTATAATCATTAATTTTGAATATCTTTTCTAGTTGACTTAAGGAATAGAATTTATTTTTAGATGCGAAGAATTTTTCTAACTCTATTTGTAAATATGACTTTTCCCGGTTTAAAAAATAGCGATTATTCTTAATCATAAGTTTCTTCTTAGCAACGAGACTATTTAGGGCATCAACTAAAGATATATGATCATTTTTAGACTTAATATTAAATATTTTTTCTAATTGATTAATGGTAAATATCTTTTTACTAATGATAAAAAAATTTAATATACGCGTTTCTAATTCCATTTTTTACACCCCTAAAAGTTAAACTATATAAAATATATCATTTTTAAAGTCTTAAAGCAATAAATAAGTAAGGATATAATTAAATAAAGATTACAAAAAATCCTAAAAAATTTATTTGGTCAGAACAAAATGATTTATGAATAAATCATACCCAAATCTCACGATTTGGTATTTCTCCTTCATAGGATATTTTATC
>CANQEF010000064.1 GCA_947594675.1 uncultured Bacilli bacterium | reverse complement strand
CTACTGCAAGAAAAAGAAGAGCTATACCTAAAGAAGAAATAATTATAACTTTAAGTTTTCTACTATTCATTTTTTCACCACCAACCATATCGCAACAATTCTATCAAAGAAATTATAGCAAACTATACTGCTTATAAACTACTGGTCAATCATCCAATAGAACCTGTTAGGCTCTGCTAATATTTTGCCCCAAAAAACAAAAAATAATCATAAAAGTTAAACATCTTTATGATTATCATAATTTGCTAAAAAGCTTTCATAATTACCATCTTTTTTATATCCTAACACACAATCAATATTAATATTATCTAAAGCTTTAAATATATTAAAATCAACATTAGGATTCACTTTACGTAACTGTTTTATCAAATTTTTCATTTCTAATCTTTTACTACTCGTTTCATCATTAACTTGACAATTTTCTGTAAACCGACAAGCACAATTTATAAAATTTAAATTATTATATTTTTTCCAAGCTAAAACATCTTCTTCTCTCACTAAATATAACGGTCTTATAAGTTCCAATCCTTCAAAATTCTCACTATGAAGTTTAGGCATCATTGTTTTTATTTCCGCAGAATAAAATAGTGATAAAAGAGTTGTTTCAATTACATCATCAAAATGATGCCCCAAAGCAATCTTATTACAACCCAACTCCTTAGCCTTATTATACAAACATCCTCTTCTCATTCTTGCACATAAATAGCAAGGACTTTTCTCGATATTTGTAACAATACTAAATATATCACTATCAAATATTTGTATAGGAATATTCAACATTTTAGCATTTTCTTCTATCAACTTTCTATTTAATTCACTATATCCTGGATTCATCACAACATAACAAACATCAAAATGAAATTTACTATGCCTTTTTAATTCTTGAATACACTTCGCCAGCAAAAAAGAATCTTTTCCGCCACTCATACAAACCATTATTTTATCATTTTCCTTAATAAGTTCATATTCTTGAATTGCTTTAATAAAGCGAGCCCATATTGGTTTACGAAATTTCTTTATAATACTTCTTTCTACTTCTTTATATTGTTCCATTATCTCAACCTCAATGAATTTAACAAAACAGTTAAACTACTTATTACCATAGAAATAGAAGCTAGCATAGGATTCATAGAAATAGAAACAAAACTAAAAGCTCCAGCAGCAATAGGAATCATACAAACATTGTAAAAGAAAGCCCAAAACAAATTTTGCTTAATTATTTTTAAAGTTTTCTTACTTATATCTAATAGAGAATTAATATTACTTAAACTATTATTCATTAAAATAATATCCGCTGAATCTGCTGCAATATCCGTTCCACTATTAAAACTAACCCCAACATTAGAAGTTGCTAAAGAAGGAGCATCATTAATTCCATCTCCAACCATCATAACATTCTTTCCATTTTTCAACAAATTTTTAATAAAATCTGTTTTTTCCTTAGGCAAAACTTCTGCCTTTACATTATTAATACCTAACTTTTTAGCTATTACATTAGCCGTATACTTATTATCCCCAGTAAGCATATAAATATTCTTATTAGCCATTTTTAACTTCTTAATAGTTTCTAAAGCCTCTTCTCTAACAATATCTGTAATACCTACTAAACCCAAAATTTCCTTATCCTCTATTAAATAAATTAAAGTATTAGCTACATTTTCTAACTCTTTTTTCTTTACAGACAAAAACTTATCTTCTTTAATTTTAAGTTTAGTAATAAGTCTTTCACTACCTACATAAATTTCTTTACCACCAATATTGCCTTTTAGACCAATACCAGGAATATTTTCAAAATCATCTACTTTATATAAATCAAAATTATTTTTATTTACATAATTTTTAAAAGCCGTTGCAATTGGATGAGATGAATTTATCTCTAAAGAGGCTATTTTAATTAAAAATTCACGATCAGAAAATGTTGACTTATTAATTACATTATCTATTTGTAAATTACCATAAGTTAAAGTACCAGTTTTATCAAACACAATTGTATCTACTTTATCAATGTTTTCTAAAATTGAACTTGTCTTAATTAATATTCCTTTCTTAGCACATTTACCCAAACTAATTACCACAGCTAAAGGAGTTGCCAAACCCAATGAACACGGACATGCGACTACTAAAACAGTTACAAAAAATGTAATTGCAACACTTATTTTAGATCCAATCAAAATATAGAAAATTAAAGTTAAGAAAGCAATAATTATAATACTAGGAACAAAAATAGCACTTACCTTATCAGCTAATTTTTGAATAGGAGCCTTAGTACCAGTTGCTTCAATTACTAATCTAACGATTTCTGAAATTGTTGAATCTTTTCCAATTTTAACAGCTTTGTACTCAATATAACCATCTAAATTAATACTACCAGCTACAACTTTATCTTTGATAGCTTTTTTATTGGGAATAGACTCACCAGTTATAAATGCCTCATCAACATGAGCTACACCATTTGTTACAACACCATCAACAGCAATTTTCATACCAGGCTTACAAATTAAAATATCGTTTTCTTTTATCTCATCAATTGTTACTTCTTTACAACCATCTTTTACTTTTAATAATGCCTTAGAAGGAGTAATTTGGACTAATTCTTTCAAGGCCTCTTTTGTTTTTTCTTTGCAAGATTTATCTACTACTCTTCCTAACTTAATAAAATATATAATTAGAGCAGTCGACTCAAAATAAAGATTATTTACTAGCTGAGTCTGTCCTTTAAAAATAAAAACTAAATTAACAAAACTATATATAAAACAAACAATAACTCCTAAAGATACCAAGGTATCCATATTAGGTGTTTTATGTAAAGCATTTTTTAAACCACTTTTTAAAATATCAAACCCATATACTAAAAAACAAACAGCTAATACTAAAAGACTTAGAGAATATATCTTTGGATACATATGTAAATTTAAATACTTTATAATAGGAAATTTAAACATATGAGCCATAGCAATATAAAAAGTTATAAAAGCAAAAATACCAAAAATTATTAAAGGCCATTTACTTTGTTTTTCTTCTTTTTTTAACTCCTTTTCATTGAAAATGCCGGCACTTTCAAAACCGGCTTCTTCAATAAATCTTTCCAAATCTTCCAAAGTAAGCTTTTCATCATATTCAATAGTCACTTGAGCTAATACTAAATTAACATTTGCCTCAAAAATGCCATCTTGCTTTCTTAGATATTTTTCTAATCCTGCCTGACAAGCACTACAAGTCATTCCCTTTACATTTAAAGTTACTTTAGACATAAAACACTCCTATAATTTAAGATTATGAAATAAATCCATTAATTCTGAAATAGCTTTTTCTTTATCCTTTTTAAATTCATTAGTATAAGAATTTGCCAAATAATCAGTCAACAATCTTTCTCCAATACCTTTTAAAGAACTATTAATAGCAGCAATTTGAATTAAAATATCACCACAATAGCGATCATTTTCTACCATCCCAATAATTCCTCTTACTTGACCATCAATAGTATTTAAACGATTAGTCAAATATTTTTTTTCATTTTCACTTCTTTCAGTAATTCTCTCTTTACCCATTATTATGTCGAGAAGGCAAACTCGACTACACCTCACTTTCCACTAAATAATTGCCTTATAATTTTTCAAGCAAGATAATTAATTCAATGCTAAAACAATTATACCACCCATATAGGGTGGCAGTCAATTTTTTAAATTAATTCATTATCTTGTAATTCTTCATTTTTTAAAGAATTATTAGACTCATTCATATTATTTATCTCACTAATTTGATTATCATTAGTAATATCATAATTAGAATTATCTATTTGTTTTGTTTCTTCATCTAAATTCTCTTTGTTTTTTTCTTCATTAATTAACTCTTCATTTAATTGAAATTCAACTGGTTCACTATCTAAGTAACTAATACTATCATCACTTGTATTTATATTAGGATTATATACTGGATCAATTGCAATATTAGAGTTAACCAAAGTATTATTACTTTCAAGATTACTTTCAGCACTTTCACTATAATTATTAAAATCAAAAGATTTATTTTCCTCACTATAGTCATTTACATTAGAAGAATTATCTACTTCATTATAATTACTTGTATTATCGCTAATAACTTTACTCTCTTCACTATAATCACTTATATCATTAACTTCTATTTCACTTTTTTGATTAGAAATTACGTCAATATTTTGATTATTATCTACATTATCTTCATTTGGAATACCTTCAATAGTACCTACACTATCATCATTTCCAATAATTTCACTATTATCTAAATTAACATGACTATCAGTAACATTATTATTTACAATAACCTCATCATTAAGATTTGCCTCATTAGTATTAACACTTTCCTGATTTAAAGAAGCATCCTGAGAAATCATATTTTTAAGTCTACTCTCATGTCTTTTAGAATTTAACTCATCTACCTTCTTTTGTTTTTGCTTTTGTCTATAATTATTAAGTAATAAGAAAATAGCTATTACCAACGCTATTACAGCAATTGCTACAATAATACTAATCTTCTTAACTATTCTACTAGTATTAATAATTTCTTCAGCATTGCTATAATCATATTCAATTTCAAACTCACCTAGAGGAGGATTTTTTTGAAGATACTGATCAATCTTCGAATCTTTTTCTATATGAAATACAGTACCATTAAGTCCCTCTTCTGTTGAAAATATATTTCTTCCAATTGTCTTTATAGAAGGAGGCAAATAAATATCCCTAATATATGCATCTGAAAAAGCAAAACTTTCTATTTTTTCTAATCCCTCACCAAATATAATTGTATTAGCACTTGTAAAAGCAAAACTATCATATTCAATTTTCTTAACAGTACCTGGTACAATTACCTCATCTATTTCAGATTCATAAATTTCTGAAAAAGCATTATCTGCAATAACTTTTACATTTAATGGAATTACTACCTTTGACTTACTTTTCTTATAAGCATATAAAATATCATTCTTAATAGCAAAACCATCTTTATCAACAAATTCTTCTCTTTGATTAGGAGTATATAAAACATAATCTTGACACTCTTTAACAATATCTTCAAAGGTTTCATAATCATATTCTAATTCAAAATCTTCACCAGAATAATTATTTTTTAAATAAATATCAACAGCTGAATCCTTTACAACATGAAAAGTAGCTCCTTCAATTCCATCATCAAATATATTATTACCTAAAACTTTAATAGAAGATGGTAAATAAATATCAGTATAATTAGCATGAGCTAATGCCTCATCATCTATTTGCTCTACTCCCTCTTCAAACACTAAATCATCTGTTTGCAAATACTGTAAAGATGCTTTATTTATTTTTTTAACATTACTAGGAATTACAAAACTACTAAAATAATAAATATTAGTAGCATCAAAATCTACAATCTCCTTAGCTGTTTCTGGCAAAATAATCTTCCTATTTATACCAATATACTTACTTAGCTGCCCGTCTTTAACAACAAAGCCTTCATCATCAGCCAAACTTTTATCAAAATTTTCATTTAATTCATACAAATTATAATGTTTTTGAGCCTCCAACATATCAGAGTAGCAAACAACATTCTCGGTAGGAAAACTCAAAACACCTTGATCATAACTAAATTGATAACTTAATTTATTATCCGTAAAAGTACCCTGATTATTCAAAAAACTATAAGAAAATGTCTTTTCAACTTCTTGAAAATCTTCATAATCATTATCATATAAAAGTCCTGTCCAACCAAGTTTTGCCTTCTTATCAGACAAAAATTTCAATGTAATACGATAACTTTCTAAACTATAATAATCAACAGCATCAGCATAATCAGCACTTGTATCATAATCTTCTCTATTAATTTCAAGTCCTTCTTCTACAGTAGGAAAATTAAAATAATTATTAAGAGCATTACCTTTTACAATATTACAATACCATTCTTTATTAAGATCATCAGGAACTGCTCCTTTTGCATAAACAACATTTACACAAAAAAATGTTAAAAATACCCCTAAAACACCTATAGCTTTGTTTTTCTTCATAATGCTCGCCTCTTCTTATTCTATTTTCTCTAATATACTTCATTATATCAAAAAGAAGTAAATATTTCTACCTATTTACTTCTTTTTTTGTAAAATAATGTTAATTTGTAGCAGCACCATCTACTTGTAATACTACTCCCGTTATATAACTTGCCAAGTCACTTGCCAAAAAAAGAAAGGCATTTGCTATATCACGAGTCGTACCTATCCTACCTAAAGGTATTGTTCTAATCAAAGGCTCAATCATTTCTTTAGGTAAAGAGGCAACCATATCAGTATTAATTATTCCAGGGGCAACAGCATTAACTCTAATATTAGAAGAAGCTAATTCCCTAGCTAAAGACTTAGTCATACCATTAACAGCAAACTTACTTGTAGGATAACCAACACCTGATGGCTGACCATAAATACTTACCATT
>CANQEF010000063.1 GCA_947594675.1 uncultured Bacilli bacterium | reverse complement strand
TGAAAATTTTAGCTAGTGATTTTGATGACACTTTATTTGTTAAAGATAAAGAAATTTTAGAAAAAAATCTACATGCTGTACAAAGCTTTATCAAAAATGGAAACATATTATGCATTATTACAGGAAGAAATTACTCTTATTTAAAGCAGGACTTAATTAAATATAACATTCCATATAGCTATCTAATCTGTTGTGATGGAGCTAAAATATTTAATAACATGGACTACTGCATTGATACCTATCTTTTAGATGAAAATATAATTAACAAAAGTATAGAAATCCTCCAAAAAAACAATTGCAAATATTACCTAGATGATGGCTATAATGAAACTACAAATAAGAAAGACTGTATCAAAGTAGTTGGAGTATTTGACAATATAACGCAAGGAGAAAAAATAGTAAATGAACTGCAAAAAGAAAAAATTAATTGCTACCTTAGTACAGAACATATTAATATAATAGATAATTCAATTAATAAACTAAATAGCCTAAAGCGACTTTTTAATATAGAAAAGTTAGATTATAATGCTCTTTACGTAGTCGGAAATGACGTAAATGATTATGAAATGCTAAAATACTTTAAAGGAGCAATTATGAAAAATCATAACTATAAATTAGATGATCTTAATAAAGATGAATATGAAACTTTATATAATTACATAGAAGAATTAAGTAAAAATTAATTCTTCTTTTCATATACTTTTATAGATAATCAAAAAATATATTGCACAAATACAATGAAAGGAAAAATAGCTTTTATGAGTGAATTCATCTTTAACTTAATAGACAAATATGCTTATGCAGGAATGTTCCTAGGAATGGTTTTAGAAGCAGTAATTATTATCATACCAAGTGAGGCTATTTTAGCAACGGCTGGTATTTTAGCTGGACGAGGCATATTTAATTTTTGGAACGCCTTTCTAACTGGCTTAGCTGGAAGTGTCTTCTGCGCTATAGCCATTTACTTTATGGGCTTTTTTGGCGGAAAAACATTTATAAAAAAGTACGGAAAATATTTCTTCATGAAAGAAGAAGACTTAGACAAATCTGATTCTTGGTTTAAAAAATATGGTTTATTAGCAGCCTTAATAGGACGAAATTTTCCTATTATTAGGACATTGATATCTTTACCAATTGGAATAATGCGACTGTCATTTGTCAAATTCGTCATTTATACAACGATAGGTTCCATACCTTGGACATTGCTTTTTGTTTATTTAGGATATACTCTCGGAAATAACTGGATTTTTATTAATACCTACATTTCTAAACTAAAATTACCAATTCTAATATTTTTAAGCATTATTTTAATTAGATGGATTATTAAAAAGATAAATAAAGCAAAAATACTACAAAGTTAAACTCCCAAAAAGTTTTTTAATATAAAAACCGCTAAAGAAAAGCTTAAAAAAAATCTATTGAAGTTTATTCTATTTTGTGCTATACTTTAAAACTGTGTAAAGAGGTGTAGTAAAAATGGAAAAAAGAAATGTTGCAATTATAGCTCATGTAGACCATGGAAAAACAACATTAGTAGATGGAATTTTAAAACATTCAGGAATGTTTCGAGAAAATGAAGATATATCAAATGTTTCAATGGATTCAAATGATTTAGAAAAAGAGCGTGGAATAACAATTTTAGCTAAAACAACAGCATTAGACTATAAAGGAGTACGCATAAATATTTTAGATACACCTGGTCATGCTGACTTTGGTGGCGAAGTTGAACGTATTATGAATATGGTAGATGGAGTTTTACTAGTAGTTGATGCTTATGAAGGTGCTATGCCTCAAACTAGATTTGTTTTGAAAAAAGCCTTTGAAGCCAAAGTTAAACCTATTGTAATTATCAATAAAGTTGATAAGCCTAGTGCTAGATGCAAACAAGTAGTTGATGAAGTATTAGATTTATTTATTGAATTAGGTGCTAATGATGATCAACTTGATTTCAAAGTATTATATGCATCAGCTGTTAATGGAACATGTTCGCTAAGCGATGATTTATCTACTCAAACAGAGGGATTTACAGAAATACTTGACACTATTTTGGAAGAAATACCAAGCCCTTCTGGTGATAGTGAAAGTCCATTACAATTTCAGCCTGCTTTACTTGATTACAATGAATTTGTTGGACGTATCGGAATTGGACGCATACATAATGGAAAAATAAAAACTGGTCAAGTAGTAACTTGCTGTCGCTTAGATGGATCTACTAAACAATTTAGAATTCAAAAATTATTCGGTTTTTATGGTTATAATCGCATAGAAATTGAATCTGCAGAGGCTGGAGATATTGTTGCCGTTGCTGGACTAGCTGACATTTCAGTAGGTGAGACATTATGTGATAATGAAAATATTTTACCATTGCCACAATTGCATATAGATGAACCAACTTTACAAATGACTTTTGGTACAAACTCTTCACCATTTGTCGGTCGTGAAGGAAAAATATTGACAGCTAGAAAAATTGAAGAGAGGCTAATTAAAGAAACTCAAAGAGATGTAAGTTTAAAAGTAGAACCTGCTACCAATGAATCATTCTTAGTAAGTGGAAGAGGCGAATTACACTTAGGTATTTTAATTGAAAATATGCGTCGTGAAGGATTTGAATTAGAAGTTTCTAAGCCCACAGTTATAATAAAAGAAATTAATGGTCAAAAATATGAGCCATATGAAGAATTACAAATAGAAGTACCAGAAGACACAGTAGGATCCGTTATAGAACAACTTGGCATTCGTGGTGGAAAAATGGAAAATATGTCTAACTTCGAAAATCAAGTACGTCTTATTTATACTATTCCATCACGTGGACTAATTGGTTTTGCTACTGATTTTCTTACCCTAACAAAAGGCTATGGTATTATGAATCACACTTTTAAAGAGTATTTACCATACGAAAATGTCATTATAGGTGAAAGAAAACTTGGCGTTTTAGTTTCAATGGAAAATGGAAGTGCAACAGCCTATTCAATTGGTAATTTGGAAGACCGCGGTGTCATGTTTATTGAACCTGGTACTGAGGTATATGAAGGTATGGTTATTGGAGAATGTAATCGTGATAATGACTTAGCTGTTAATGTTGTAAAAGGAAAACAGCTAACAAATACAAGAGCTGCTGGCTCTGATCATACTGTAGTTTTAAAAAGACCTCGTCCTATATCATTAGAATATGCATTAGATTATATTAATTCCGATGAATTAGTAGAAGTAACTCCTAATTCTATTCGTATAAGAAAAAGAATTTTAAATACTGAAGAAAGAAAAAAATTTGATGCTAAATATAAAAATAATTAACTAAAATAGTGAAAATATAATTTTTTACAATAGTGAAAATATAATTTTTTACTATTTTTTCTTTGCTATTTTATCTACTTTTGCTATAATGGTATTAAAGATAGAGGTGAGTTAATTGAAAAGTAAATTCAACAAAAACTCAAAAATGAGCAATGATGAATTAGCAAAAACACAAGTTTTAAATCTTAGTGATGTAGAAAGAATTGCTTCATATGAAAAATCAATAAGTAAAAAACCGGCTATTATTATTGGTATAATTGGTCTAGTAGCTCTAAGCATTGGTCTATTTTATCCTAAAATTAGCACTTTTTTAGAAAAAAATTCTAATGAAAATATAATTTCTAATAGAATAGACGATTATTCTAATGATATTTCTAATGATACTAATGATTATAATCTAACAAATAATCAACTTAACAATCAAAACACTACTATTCAATTAACTTGTACAAAAACTCAATTAGCTAATCCTGATGGAACAGATATTTACTTAACTTATAACTTTACCTTTGTAAACAACTATTTACAAAGTTATACTAAACTAGGTATTTTTAATAAAAATGTTTCTAATCAGCTTGCTGATATTACAATAGAAAATCTATATAATGGTTATCTAAATTTAAGCCAAGCATTGATAACTGGCTACTATCTTCAAACATCTAAAACAACTAGTGGATTAACAGTCAATGTAAACATAGATTTAACTAAACTAGATCAACTTAGCTTTCCTGATTCTCATAAAGGCAACAATATTTCTAATGTTGAGTTTGCACTAAATGAAACAAAAGATAATGTTTACAATATAATTACTCAAAATGGTTTTGCTTGCCAATAATCCAAAAATTCCAATAAAAAAACTGCTCTAAGCAGCTTTTTCATTTTTCTTTAAAGTTCTTCTTTCTTTAGTTGTTAAACGAACTTTACTTCCATCACTCAATCTATGTACTTGTAAATTTAAATTTTGTGTACTATTAGTAGTATTTAATGCATGAGAACGAATTCTTTTTTTCTTATTTGGCTTTCTAATAGATGCATTAATTGGCATAATATCCCTCCTTTGGTCTTTACTCATTCGCTTTATAACTTTATCATAAAAGATTGGGAAAGTCAACAAAATCCTATGGAAAAACATATCTAATTTCCTCTATTTTTCTCCCAAAATGACCAAAAAATCTTTTATATCTAGAATTATCATAAAAACTATTTTAAAATAACACTTATATTCTAACTTCTTAATAATAAATAATTATACCCATTACAAATATTTTCCTATTTACAAACCACATTTGTCCTACATAGCTAATTACTAAAATTTTCCCTTTTAAATTTTCATAGGCTAACGAGCAGAATTTCTCTTAAAAATAAATTTACCCAAAGGATATTAATAGAAGAAAAATATTTCTAAATTCTTCTAAAATTTGATGTATAATATAAATTACATGGAGGTGTTATATGTATATTCCTTTATTTAATCAAAGCAACTATTCACTTCTTTCTTCTCTTTTAAAAATTGATGATTTAATCTCTTATGCCAAACAAAATAATCTTACAAGCATTGCATTGAGCGATACTAACATGTATGGAGCGATGGAATTTATTAAAAAATGCCAAAATGAAAAAATAAATCCAATAATAGGATTAAATATCATATTAAATGATTACAATTACATTCTTTTAGCTAAAGACTATCAAGGATATAAATGTCTAATTAAATTATCAACAATTCAAAATGAAAGGCTAATAAACCAAGAAGAATTACAAACCTATAATAAAAATGTTATTTGTCTTTTACCATTTTCATATAAGGATAATTATCATGAATTAGGACAAATATATGAAGAAATATATCTAGGCTATTCAAATAAAAAGGAGGAATTAGAAGCTAATCTTTTCACAAAAAATACTGTTTTTTTAAAAAAAGCATTATATTTAAACAAAGAAGATTCTAATATTCTATCTTATCTATATATGATAAGAGATGGTAAAACTATTTCCAATGAAGAAAATTATAATGTTGACAATTTTGAAATAAATATCACTAATGTTAATGAATTATCTTCAAAGAAAGGCTTAGACAAAACTATCGACATAGCGGCATCATGCAACTTAGTCTTTCCACAACCCCAGAATTTATTACCTATTTATGATTGTGCTGATCCTAAAGCATATCTTTTTGAATTATGCAAAAAAGGTCTTTATAAACGTTTAGATGGCAACCTCATAGATTCCTATAAAAAAAGACTTATTTATGAATTAAAAGTTATTAATGAAATGGGATTTGCCAATTACTTTTTAGTTGTTTATGATTTCATAAAGTATGCCAAAAAAAACAATATTTTAGTCGGACCTGGTAGGGGAAGTGCTGCTGGATCTTTAGTAGCTTACTCACTCGGAATAACTGAGATAGACCCTTTAAAATACGACCTATTATTTGAAAGATTTTTAAATCCCGAGCGAAAAACTATGCCAGATATAGATACTGATTTTCCGGATGATAAACGTGATGATATGATTAATTACGTTGTAAATAAATATGGTAAAAGAAGAGTCTGTGGAATTGTAACATTCGGAACATTAAGTACTAAGCAAGTAATAAGAGATGTTAGTCGTATTTTAAATATTCCTCTTTCTAAAGTAGATAACTTATGCAAACATATACCACCAATAACTAAAGAAAAATTAACTGATTTTTATACTAATAATCCCTCTTTTAAGACTCAAATTGATAATGACATTTCTCTTACCAAAATGTATAATATAGCCAAAAAAATAGAAGGTTTTCCAAGACATACATCTTCTCATGCTGCCGGTATTGTAATGAGTCAAATAGACTTAGATGAAGTAATACCATTAACACCAAGTGATAATATGTACCTAAGTAGTTATACCATGGAATATCTAGAAGATTTAGGACTTCTAAAAATGGATTTTTTAGGTTTAAAAAACTTAACAATAATTGACAACATCATTAACGATATAAATAAAGAGTCAAATGACAAAATAGATTTTTCTAAAATACCTTTAGACGATAAAGAGACCTTAAATCTCTTTACGATAGCAAATACTAGTGGAATATTTCAATTTGAATCTAATGGAATGCGTAATTTTCTTCGTAAATTAAATCCAAATTCATTTGATGAAATCGTTGCCGCAATAGCCTTGTTTAGACCCGGCGCCGCTCCTAATATTGACCCTTTTATTAGAAGAAAATTTAATCAAGAAAAAGTAACCTATCTTGATCCATCATTAGAAAAAATATCTAAAAATACTTATGGCCTTTTAATCTATCAAGAGCAAGTTATGCAAGCTGCTAATCTATATGCTAATTATTCCTTAGGAGA
>CANQEF010000062.1 GCA_947594675.1 uncultured Bacilli bacterium | reverse complement strand
AAATTAAAACATCACAAAGCCTTATAAATACTAGGCAAAATGATGTTTTTTTATTATTTTAACTGTCAAACTCGGGTTATAACACTACAAACTTTATTTTTCAATTGTTTTGCAGTATAAAGAACAAGGCTACTTTTTGGGGTGGCCTTGTTCAATTTCTTCATATATACTAGCATTTATACCTAAACCCAGAACAAAGATATAGGATAAAATATAAATCCATATTAATAAGATTAATAAGTTGGAAATACTTCCATAGAAAAGACTATATTTAGAAAAACTTCGTATATAAAAGGCATATATTTCCGTAGCTATTATCCAACAAACTGTTGTAAATATTGCTCCTTTAGTAGTTGTCTTACTAGGAATTGTTTTATCGGGTGCCATTACATAAATTAACTTGATATTAAAATATATGGTAATAATTACTAATGGATATTTTAATATTTGGAACATCCTGTAGAAAAATTCCACTATACTTTCATTTTTTAGGACTATTTTTAATAATTCAAAAAGACTATCACCAAAAACAGGGACTATAAGTAGAAAAAAGAATAGTATAACTAAAATAAAAATCATAATAATAGCTTTTATTCTTCTACTTAAGATATCTTTAGGTTCAATTTTGTATATTTCATTAGATGTAATAATCATTGAATGGGTTCCATTGGATGCTAAAATAAAGGTCGATATAAAAAAGACTATTATATTAAAATTTAGGCCTTCACCTGTAACAAAATTTGTAAGTATTTCAGCTATTTCTTTTGGAACAGATTCATTTATATTTAAAGTTATTGTGTCTACTGGAATAGAAAAGGATGTTGCTAAAGCACCAATAAGAGCAATACTTGGAATTAATGACATAAGTAGAAAAAAAGCAAGTTGACCAGGAAGAATCCTCATCTCAGGCTTTTTTATTAAAGTAATAATATTTTTAAAAAAACCTCTTGCTTTTTCCATTTTATCCCTTCTTATTTATATTCTTCTTTATTAGTAATCATTTCTAAGGTTGCTTCATTTATGGCATCATCAATTGTTTTTATTTCATCTGTAATCATACTATAGCCAACAGCTGCTCCAAATTCATGAGGCAGAGTTTTCATTTCCTTAGAAAGCTTTTTAGCATAAGTTGCAATTTGTCTTTCACTATAGCCAACTAAATAAATTAAAAATTCATTTCCATCTGTTCTTATTACTTCGCTATTTTCAAGCTGAGTATTTACTAGGATACCAGCTGCTTTTATAATTAGTTGATCTCCTTCTTCATGACCATAGTTATCATTTACGTATTTAACATTATTTAAATCAACCATAACTATTGCTTGGGGGAATACTTCACAATCTTCCCATTCTGCTGATTTAGCATTTAAATAATTTCTATTTTTAAGCGAAGTTAACATATCAGTATATTTATGTCGATCAGTTATTTTTATTTTTTTGATTTGTTTTTTCTTTTTTAAGATGATATATATTATACCCAAAATTATTAGTGGTATGAATATAATGGATAATACAATAGTATAAACTTGCTCTAGAGTAGAATTTTCTAAGATGGAGGCTTTCATATTGGCAATTCCACTATTACGATAATTATAGTATGAATTAGTGTTAATTATATAATTAAATAAATCATAAAATGCTATATTATCTTTTTTTACCATAAATTTATAGTCATTCATCATGGTGTCTTTGTATAAAAGACGATATTTTTTAAATTTAGAATTTTGATAATGCGAATATATTTCGGCATCAACTACAATTAATTTATGGGATGATTGATCTACTAAATCATCTATATTAGAAACTGTTTTTATTTTAGCATTTGAGTTACTAGAAACGTAATTGTATAGGGAATCATCTTTAAACATTATTATATCTTGATTCCTTAAACTTTCAAAAGAATTAACAATATGATTGTCTTCTTGTAATCCTAAGACAGCATAATCTTCTATGAAAGTAGAAAGTGTTGCGATATAGTTGTCATTATTGTAGTTATAGTAATCAAAATAAATATCTACTTTACCATCATCAATGTCTTTTTGCAATTCTTCCTTAGTATTATATTTAACTAATTTAAAATTGATATTAGCTAAGCGGGATACTCTGTCTATGTATTCTCCTGCTATACCAGCTAATTTCTTATTAACTTCTGTTTCGTAAGGAATATTTTCAACATAGCCATAAACGTAATTTTTAGAAATTAAGCTAGCTTTTGTTTTAGCATCTAAATTATTTTTATCTAAATAGTAATTTAAATAGGCCTCATTGTACTCAGTAACATAATTTGAAACGCGCCATTTATTATAATATTTGCGAATTATTTCATTTAAATCTTTATTAGAATTATCTAGTGATAAGACTATTTGTTTTTTCATTTCAGTGAAGAAATAATTTATAGAGTATTTATCTTTTTCAATTGTATAATCTAAATACATAATGTTAGGCACAATTATCATATTGACTAAATTACTATTAAGTGCTGTATATAACTCTGCTATAGTATTATAAGTCTTAAATGATAGATTTGTACCACTTTTTAAGTAATAACTTATTTCATCAGCATCAGAGGCAAATATTCCAAAAGTAAGATTTTTCATATCTGTAATATGATTTATTCTTTGATAAATTTTTCCTACGGCTACATAATTATCATTGAAGAAAAATAAATCATTCTCTGTTAATTTTGCATCATTATCTAAAATACGAATACGATATCCTTGTGTTGAAGGTGTTGAATCTTTTAAATATGGTATCTTATTAAATTTTAGTCCAATGTTTTTTTCAAAGTCATCTAAAAAATTAAATATTACTCCTTCTCCATTAAAAGCATATAAAGGGTAATCATTTATAACTTCAAAATCATATGTTTGATCATTATTATTTTCAACCCATCTTTTTTCGGATACTGTTAAAGTAGTTGTTTTATCTTCATTAGTATAGTATCTATATACAAATACAAAAGTTATAATAGCTATAATTATAGGTATTATAATAATTAATTTTTTTTTCATTATCAATTCCTCATTCTATCTATCTTTTGTCCAAGTATAATTATCTTTAGTATGATGTTTGTAGCCTATGATAGGAAAATTATTAGACTCAATATCTTTTTTTATAAATACTTGAATATCATAATATTCTTTTTGATTATTTTTTAAAGGTTCTAATACTTTTGTTCCTAAGGATTTGGCATTTTCTAAAGAGGCATCATCTTTAGCAGTAATAGTTATGTTTAGTATTCTGCCTTGTTCTCTAACTTTAATATCTTTTGTATCTTCTTTTAAAGATGTTATAATATCTTCTTTTTGTTGTTTAGAAATTGCTACAGCATCTTTTCCTTCAAGTCTATTTCCATATAAAGCTTTCTCGTCACTTGATAAAAAGGCATTAAATATTTGAACAACAAATATTAAGACTACTAAAAACACAACAACTGCAATTATTGTACCTTTATTTCTTTTTATGAAACTCATATGTTTCCCTCCTACTTTAAATAATTATACACTAAGTATCAAGCTTTTTCAATTTATTTGTTTAATTCTTCTATTAATATTTTTGTTGCTATTTTGGGATTAGCTGAACCTTTTGTTTCTTTCATAATTTGACCCATAAAGAATTTTATAGCTCTATCATGACCTTCTAAATAATCTTTTTTTATAGATTCATTATTAGCGATAATGGTTTTAATTATTTCTCTTAAAGTTTTATCATCAGTAATATTTTTTATCCCTAAATTATTAATAATATCTTCTATAGAAGTTTCTTCTTCAAGAACTTTATCTAGTATATCTTTTAAGTTTTTACTTGTAAGAGAGCCATTTTCTATGTAGGAAATTAATTCTTTAAATCTATTTGGGGTTAAAAAGGTGTCAGAAAGATTCTTTTCTGTTTTATTTAGATAGGCTGAAATATCTCCAAGTAATAAATTACTAGCAATCTTATAATCTGTTTTTACTTTTAATAGTTCATTAAAATAGTCACTTAATGGTCTATTTTGGATTAATTTCATAGCATTTATTTCTGATAGGCCTTTTTCTAGGTATAATTTTTTTCTTTCATCAGGTAACATTGGAATTGTTTTTTTCACATTTGAAATCATTTCATCAGACAATGTAACAAATGGAATATCAGGTTCTGGAAAATAGCGGTAATCATTTCCTGTTTCTTTAACTCTCATTAAAACTGTGTCTTGAATTTTATCGTCAAAGCGTCTTGTTTCTTCTTTAAAAGTCTTGCCTTCATCAAGAAATTTAGTTTGACGAATGATTTCTTTTTCTAAACTCAAGGCAACATTAGATATAGAGCCAATATTTTTAATTTCACATTTTGTTCCAAATGGATCAGTAAGTTTTCTTCTTAATGAAATGTTAGCATCAGCTCTCATAGAGCCTTCTTCCATTTTACAATCACTTATATCACTATAAAATAGCAATTCACGAAGTTTTTCTAGATAAAGCTTTGCTTCAAGGCTACTGCTAATACAAGGCTTTGTTACGATTTCAATTAAGGGTACACCAGCTCTGTTAAAATCAAGATAGCTTTTGTTACCACGATGTGTACTTTTACAAGTATCTTCTTCAATATGCATTTCTTCTATTTCTATTTTTTTCTTCGTACCATTTACTTCTATTTCAATATAACCATCATATCCTATAGGAGTTCTATTTTGAGTTATTTGATAATTCTTAGGATTGTCAGGATAAAAATAATTCTTACGGTCAAAATGCATGGTTTTACGTATTTGGCAATTTAAGATTAAAGCTGCTTTAATAGCAAGATTTAAAACTTCTTCATTTAAAGTTGGTAAAGTGCCTGGATAACCTAGGTCTATAACATTTGTTAATGAATTGGCCATTTCACCATAACCATTTATAGAGTTAGAAAAAATCTTTGTTTTAGTCTTTAACTCCACATGCACTTCAATACCGATAGTTGGAATATACTTAGGCATTTTATTCACCTCCTGTAGGATCTAAATCTAAATTAAGTTTTTGTTCAATAAAGCTTGCTAACTGATAAATTTTGGCCTCTTCAAAGGCGTTAGCAATTATGTGCATGCCTATTGGCATATGACTTTTAGAAAAGCCAATTGGAAGATTAAGAGCTGGAAGGCCTGCCATATTAACAGGAATTACAAGTACATCGTCCATAAAGCTTTTTAATGGATCATTCATTTCATCATCTAAGTTATAAGCTATAGTTGTAGTTGTAGGTCCAATTATAAAATCATAATTTTCAAAAACTTTTTCAAATTCTTTTTTCATATCATCTCTTATAGATAAAGCTTTGTTATAATAAGTTTTTGCATTTTCACCACTTAAAAGATAAGAACCTACCATTATTCTTCTTTTTACTTCATCGCCAAAAACACTTCTTGTACCATAATATAAATCAGTTATATCAGAAGGATTTTCTTTAGAATAACCATAGCGAATACCATCAAAACGAGCTAAGTTAGAGCTAGCTTCACCCATAGCAATAATTTGGTATAACGTAACAGCATTTTCTAAATATTTTATATCTATAAAATCAACGGTAATATCATTATCCTTTAATATAGTAATTGTTTCCATTATTTTATCTTTTATTTCTTGGCTTACTATATTACTCATAAAATAATTTGGAACAGCAATTTTTATATTTGTAAGCTTTTTTCCTATTAAAGATGTATAATCTTCTGTTTTTCTTTTAGAGCTAGTTAAATCTTTGGAATCATTACCAGAAATAGCGTTTAGAAGTAAGGCATTTTCATAGACATTTTTAGTCATAGGACCTATTTGATCTAGGGATGAGGCAAATGCTACAAGACCATAGCGTGATACTCTACCGTACGTAGGTTTCATTCCTACTATTCCACAATAACTTGCTGGTTGTCTTATAGAACCACCTGTATCTGTTCCTAAAGCAAATAAAACATCACGACAAGCTATAGTAGTAGCTGATCCTCCGGAAGAACCACCAGAAATTTTTTCTTTGTTCCACGGATTTTTAGGTGCGCCATAGTAACTTGTTCTGCTTGATGATCCCATAGCAAACTCATCCATATTTGTTTTACCGATAATAATCATATTTTTGGCTTTTATTTTTTCAACTACAGTAGCATCATATATAGGAATAAAATTATCTAAAATATGAGATGCACAAGTTGTTTTTAAATTCTTTGTAACTATGTTATCTTTTATGGCTATTGGAAGACCAAAAAGAAGATTATCAACTTCTTTATTTTCTAAGTCTTTGGCATTTTGAATAGCTGTTTCTTTATCTAAAGTAATATAAGCATTTAAATCTTTATTTTTTTCAATATTGGAAAATGCCTCTTCAACCAAGTCAATTGGCTTAATTTTCTTTTCTTTTAGAAGTTTATTTATTTCTATTATACTTTTATTTAAATAACGCATTTTTAGGCCTCCTCTGTTATAACAACTGGTACTTCAATAAAGTTGCCACTATGATGAGGTACGTTTTTCAAAACATCTTTAGGATTTAACATTTCTCCTGGAATATCCTTTCTAGTTTCAGTTAAATCATCCCATGGCGCAATAAGAATATCGTCATCATATCCTTTTACGTCGTTTATTTTTTCTACTTCGTTAAGAAGTTTTTTTAATTCTACTTGATATTTTTCAATTTCTTCAGCAGTTAATTTAATTCGAGCAAGTTCTGCAACATGAAGAATTTCTTCTTTTGTAAGTTTTTCATCCATATATACTTCTCCTTCAACTTTAGTTATTGTATCAAATTTCTAACAAAAAGTCTATTAATGTATGGCAATCGCTTAAAAAAATATAAACAAATAGTGGTATAATTAAATCAAGATAAAAAGAGAGTTGATTTAATT
>CANQEF010000061.1 GCA_947594675.1 uncultured Bacilli bacterium | reverse complement strand
GTTGGACTTGCTAAGACTTTATTAGTAGATTCTAAAAAATTTAATCGTTCACTTACTAATGGGCAATATGATGTAAAAGCTCAACATCAATTTGTTCAAAACTTAGGAAAAGCAACAGCTGGTAGTTTAATTTATGCTTTAGGTTATGCACTAGCTAAAGCTAATATAACTACAGGAAAAAGTGATGATGATAAAGATGTAGCCAACTTTATGCAAAAAACTTTAGGTATACAGTCATACTCTATAAAAATAGGTAATAAAAGTTTTACTTATGACTGGGCACAACCTGTTGCAGCGCCACTTGCTATCATGGCTGATTTAGCAAATTCTAAGAATGAAAGTAATAACTTGCTTGAAAAAATAACATCTGCTTTAGATGTTCCTTTTAATTTAATTTTAGAACAATCATTTATGTCAGGACTTCAAGATATTCTTACCAATTATGAAGGAATACCAGCAGGGCTATTACAACAAATATTAGATTTACCATCACGTGCGACACCTACTTTCTTTAAACAAATTGCTGATATGTTTGATAGCACTCAAAGAACTACATTTGAAAAAAATGAGCCAATAGAAACAGCTAAAAACAAAGTTATTTCAAAAATACCAGGTTTGAGCTCAACATTGCCAGAAACACGAGATACGTTAGGTAGAGAAGTTAAAAAATATGGTGGAAACAACAATATATTTAATGTGTTCTTCAACCCAGCTAACGTAAATAAAGGTCAAAAAAGCAAAAGTGCTGAAGAAATTTATAAAATTTATCAAAGTACTGGTGATAAAACTATTATGCCAAGAACAGCACCTTACGACTTGCAACAAACAATAGACAAAAAACAATATGGAAAAGATTTAAATGCAAAAGAACGTGCTGAGTTTTCTAAAATATCAGGTGAGATCATTGAGAAAAATGTTCAAAAGCTAAATAGTGATAGTAGATACAAAAAACTAACAGATGAAGAAAAAGCAGAAGTTATCAAAGGTATTGTAGATTACTCATATAACAAAGCTAAATCTAAATTGCTAGATGTTGAAATATCACGGAATTACAAAAAGGCTGATGATTATGCTAAACGTGGTGGCTTTGCTTTATGTGATTATTATATAAGCAAGACTTATGATAATAGAGATTAAAGGAGGGAGTTAATTGATTTCTATAAATAAAAAGACTTTAGATTGTGAAATAGTATGCGGTGATACGGGTACTTTTTCTTTTGAATTGAAAGACAAAAATACTGGTGAAAATTTTTTAAGAGATGGAGATGAGTTATGGTTTACTTTAAGAAAAATCCAAGATGAAGAAATAATATTGCAAAAAGTAATTAAAGAATTCGAAAATGGAGTTATTACAATTCCAATATCACCAGAAGAAACAGCCAGCATAGAGCCTGATAATTATATGTATGATATGAAATTAATAAGAGCAGATGGTAATGTTGATACTTTGATACCAAATAGACCTTATGCTTATTTTACTTTGAAAAGAGGTGTTAAATAATGCAAAATAATGTTATGTTTGAAGTTGATATTTTAGCTGGTGCTGAAGGAAGACAAGGAGAAAAGGGAGAAACTGGAGAAAAAGGATTAAAAGGTGACAAAGGTGATGCTTTTACTTATGAAGATTTTACAGAAGAACAGTTATTTAGTTTAAAAGGCGATAAAGGTGATATTGGTATTACTCCAAATATTGAAGTGGGTAGTACCTTCACAACTGATCCAGGCACAGATGCTAAAGTAGAGAGAAGAGGGGATAATGAAACACCAGTATTTGATTTTTACATACCAAGAGGTCAACAAGGCGATAAAGGAGAGACTGGTGAAAGAGGTTTACAAGGTGAGAGAGGATTACAAGGGGAAAAAGGAGAACCATTCAAATATAGTGATTTTACTCCAGAACAGTTAGAATCATTAAAGGGTGAAAAAGGAGATAGAGGAGAGCAAGGAGAACCTGGAGCTCCAGGAAAAGATGGTGCAGCAGGTGAAAAAGGAGAACCTGGAACACCAGGAAAAGATGGTATTACTCCTAATATAAACATAGGAAATGTTGAAACATTAGAACCAACAGAAAAGGCTTATGTAAATAGAAGTGGTACAGATGAAGAACCAATCTTTGATTTTGGTATACCTAAAGGAGAAGGAAGTATTTCAGAATTGCCTATATTTTATATAAAGGATAATTCGTTTTCAAATCCATTTGTAATTAAAGATCATGATCCTGGGATATATTATTTTATACCTAGTTATACTACTTTAGAAGGAAATTATCTTGATTCGCAGAATAGACATTTTTTACTGAACAACTGCATAATAATATATAAAAAATTTGAAGAGGCTAAAGCTCGTGAGGTGATATCATGCTATTATGGATTAAATGTAAATTCACAAGCAATGGCTAGAACGATTGGTTATAAAGCCACAGATGATTCAAGCTTCATGTCATATACTGATAGCGATTTCTTACCTTCATGTAACAGCAATAATATTTGGAGCGGGCGCCAATCTTTTCAAAAATTACCAGAATGTAGTAAATCTCCAACAGAAACTTATCAATTAACAAATAAAGAATATGTCGATACATCAATAAGTGAGGCCATAGGGATAGTCAATACAGATTTAGCGACTTTAACAACAGTAAGCGAGGTGGAATAATGGCAACTACAATGGAATATATAAATCAGTTAAAGCAAGACAAAAATAATTTAGTAAATCAATTAACTGAGCATGGAATAGAAGCCAATGATACAGAAACATTTACTGAGTTAATACCTAAAATAGCAAATATAGGCGGTGGTTCTAAAATAACTCCATCATCTATATCATTTAAAAATTGTGTTGCTACAGAAGATTTTAGTAAGTCAATGGAAAATATAGATTTTAGTCAAATAACGGATGCTGCACAAATGTTTTATGGAGTAAAGGGAGCTGATATATTAGATTTATCTAAATCTAAGTTTGGTACTTTAGAAAATATGGTGTCAATGTTTTATGAGACCAGTTTTAAAAAAATAATATTACCAGAAATAAATTTTAAACATTTAGAAAGTAATAAATTTGATTTAGGTGATATGTTTTCTAACAATATTGATACTGAGTATATCGATTTATCAAAATTAAAAATTGATTCTAAAACATTAACTTTTCAAGCAATGTTTCATAATTTCGGCCAAAATTGTGAAAATCCAACTCTAATATTTCCAAATATAAATTTCGATTCAACTCAAACAAAAGAGATAAATTTTTATTACATGTTTGAAAATTGTACTACTATAAAAAAAATAGATTTATCAAAATGGCTAATAGACAATGAAAATTGTACTATTAATAGTTATGGTATGTTTTATAATTGTCAGGAATTAGAGGAATTGGATTTGTCAGGAATAAAAACTTCTAAATTTCATATTTTAACTTCTTATTCTGATAATTTTGGCACATTTAAAAATTGTTTAAAGTTAAAACGATTAGATATAAGGAATTTAATAATAACTGAAGAAACAGCACCAAAAACTCTTGAAGAAATTCCTTTGGATTGCAAAATTATAGTCAAAGACGAAGAAACAAAAACACTTTTGAAGTCAAAATTATCGGTTTATACAAACATAATTACACCAGAGGAAGATGTTTAACGAAACTAATAAAATAGAATGTAGAGAAATGGAAAACTACTGAAGGAGATGAGTAAGTTTGACAATAACTTGGGAACTTATTTTAGGTGTAGCTGGGGGAATAGTTATTTTAATTAATGCTATTAAAGCAATAGGTAACTTTATAAGTCCAGTTACAGCCATAAGAAAAAAAGTAGAAAAGCATGATGAATTATTAGATAATGACAATAAAAGACTCACATCTATTGAGCAAACAAATAAAATGATATGTAAGTCTTTGGTAGCTTTATTAGATCATGAAATTACTGGAAATGGAATTGAAAAATTAAAAACAACAAAAGTTGAAATGCAAAATTATTTAATTGAAAAAAGTTAGGAGGAATAAATTATGAAAAACAGTGATTTTGAACAATTATGTAAAAAGACAATAGTTGAGTATTTCAATTCAAATGTAGAGAAAACAGATAGTCTAAGTATTACAGAGGAAGATGTCTTTATTGTTTGGAGTTGTAAAACATTGCAAAATAATAAAGCTATGGTAAGTACAACTATAAGTGATGGAATGTATTACGAACTTACTTATAATGGAGACAAGAAAGAACTTTATCTAGATGCTTATAAAAAATGGGAAAACAAGTGTATAAAGGTTGGTGAATAAAAATGGAAATAACTTACGTAATAATTATTAGTTTAGTGGCTTATGTTTTTGGAGCTATAACAAAGGTATTTATTAATAATATACCTAATAAATATATACCTTTACAAAATGTTGTAATAGGAATAGCAAGTGCATTAATTTGTTACTTTTGTAAAATTGAGACTAATTTACTTCAGTCTATTGTCTTATGTTTAATAGCGACAATGGGCGCTGGAGGTATTGCTGATTTATATAAAACCATAAAAGGAGAAAAGTAATATGAAAAAAAGTCAAAAGTCGATAAGAGGGGGCATAGAAGATTTTCTATGTCCCTTTACTGATATGTATATATCTCAAGGAAGCAATGGAGCTTATTCTCATAAAGGAATAATGGCTAACGATGTAAGAGGATTGCAAGCAGGTGTACGTTATCCTTATTATGCTCCTTGTAAGGTAAAATGTCTTAAAGTTTATCCTGAAAGTGGACAAGCAATGTGGCAAAGTATAAATAAAGTTAGGTTTGCCAATGGAAGAATTGATTATGCAACATTTATGACAGTACACGATGATACATTTAACGCTAAGATAGGACAAATTGTAGAGCAAGGTAATCAATTAGGAAATATGGGGACAAAAGGAAATGCTACTGGTGTACATTGTCATATTGAAGTTTCTCAGAGTAATGATATTAGTTGGACTAAAAATCAATATGGTATTTACCATTTTAATAACGAGTATGATTTAGATGATTGCTACTTTGTTGATGATACTAATATTATTAAGGGCAATGATGGTAATTGGAAACTAACAAAAGATGTTAAAGTTGAAGAAAATATTTCAACAAATGCTGATCAATTACTTTATCCTGGTAGTAAAGTTAAATTTGATGGAGTTTTTAAAGTAGACATACTTAAAAGTCCAGTATCAACTAATTTATTTGGTTGTTGTGAATTAACTGGTTGCAGTTATAACAATTACTATAATGAAAAAGTAAAACCTTATCATTGGCTACCTCTTAATGATTTCACAGAAGTAGATAGATATGGAAGTTCAAAAGGACAAGATGATATTATTACTGGTGGAAAATCTTACGTAATTAATAAAAATATTTATGAAGTAAAAGAAATAGATATTCCAACAAATTCTGCTAAATTGAATCTAAATGGAAGAGATGTTTGGGTATACTCTAAATACTTGTATGAAGTAAGTAATAATTAAAAAGGGTAGTGTTGCTATACACTGCCTCTTTTTTTTGCTCTAAATTCAAAATCTTGACCAAAAGTTTTAATAAACCAGTCTCTAGAATATAGCTTAATTAATTCTTTTTGAAACATGATTTTATATTTAAGATTGAATGATACATCATTGTGAAATTTTCTATGATGATCTTCACAAAAAGGACATATTGCTCCATAGATAATTGACCTGTTTCTATAAGCTCCCTCAAAGACCTCATTTTTAGATACTTTGTAAGCACTATTACAATCTTCTACACAGCATTTAGATAAATCACTATAAATTATACTAAATCTTTCTTTTTCTTTCTTAGCTTGTTTGTATGTACGTTTCTTGATAGGTTTATAAGTTTTATATTCTTTTTTATCACATTCCTGATAACAGGAAAATGATACTTCCTTATTTTTTAAAGTACAATAACAATATCTTTTTTTCTTTTTACTTCTTATTTTAAAATAAATGCACTTCATAATAATACCAAAATATTTATGGGTATTAACTATATAGTACCACCAGGATTTTTTTGGACACCATTACAACCAGCTTGTTGGGTAAAAGAAAAAATCCCATCTTTAGGATCTGATGCAGCAATGGCAAGAGGAGCCATGCCTTATGAATTGGCACCGACGTTTGTCTTTTTAGCATCAGATGATTCAAGCTATATGACAGGACAAGTAATACACGTTAATGGTGGACAAATAATGGGTTAGTTAATGCTAACGTGTAAATAAAAATTGGTAAATAAAATAAAACTGGTGAATTCTCAAAGTAAATGCAACTAGTAAAATCAGTAAATAAAATACAAAAGTAAATGCAACTAAAAATCGGCATTTTTTATAAGCCGATTTTTTTAACTTTTTTGGCAAATTCTCAAAGTAAATGCAATTTTAAATTAATCATTTTTAATGAAGGAAATATTAGCTTTTTTGATATCATTTTTATCTAAATATTTTTTAATATTATTGATATTTTTATCACCAAGTAATTCAGGTATTAAACAAACATTTGAAGGATTAATTTTAGATAAACCAAGCTATTTAAGTGCTTGAAAATATAAATAGTATTCTTTTTATTAGAGCATAAAAAATCACCTCCAAGAGATGATATTCTAACATAAAATAATAATGTCTTTCCAGACAGACTTACTTTCTTTTACGGAAAAGAAAGTAAGCAAAGAAGCCGGGGAATAGTTAAAAGACAACCTCGTCGGTTAGGCATTCTTTCTTAAAAGAAAGAATCAAAGAATTTTCAATATTGTACATATTTTCTCAAAGTAAATGCAATTATATTTATTAATTTTTACTATAGTTCATAAGTTTATATATTCTCAAAGTAAATACAACACTTATTCTCAAAGTAAATACAACTCACATTATAAAAATTGTATTTACAATGAGAATTAAGAATAAAATAAAACTCCCAAAAATGGTATTGACTAATGAGCTATTTAGTGCTAAAATTATAAGTGCTTTGAGACAAAGAGGCTAAGTAGCTTGCGCTCGTAGCTCAGTTGGATAGAGTGTTTGGCTACGAACCAAAAGGTCAGGGGTT
>CANQEF010000060.1 GCA_947594675.1 uncultured Bacilli bacterium | reverse complement strand
CAATTCCCTTATTTTATAATAAGATTATACCCCCCCCCCGTCTTGATTTGTCAACAAAAAAATTGTAGAGTTTTTCCACAATTTTAATCATTCAAAATTAAATATTTGTATATTTTTTTTATTATTACTAATACTATTAAGGGAGGAAAAAGTATGAAAATTACAAAAAATGCCGATGTTTTAGATGAGCTTAGTAAAGGTTGTTTTATGGGAATGGATGCTTTAAATTATGTTCTTGATAAAGTTGATGATAAAATATTTCAAGAAGTATTAGAAAAACAATATGATGATTATAAAAAGATAGCCGAAGAAATTGAAGAAATTTATCCAGATTATAGTTCAAAAGAGCCTCATGAAACGTCCACTGCTAATAAAGTAATGACTTGGTATACCGTTCAAATGAAAACAATTACTGATAGTTCAACTTCTAAATTAGCAGAATTATTATTGCAAGGAACAAATATGGGAATAATAGAAGGTAGAAAGCTCCTTAATAATAAAGAGGCTGATAAAAGAATTATCTCTTTAATTGATGAGTATATTAAAATGCAAGAAAAAGCTGTTGAAAAACTGAAGAAATTTTTATAAAGACTAAAAGTCTTTTTCTTTTGGAAAAATTTGCTATACTATTAATGGAAAGAGGAATCCTTATGTTTACAATTGAAAAAAATATTGATCGACTACAAAGAGGTTTAAATACTTATTTTCTTGATTCTAAAGAACAAAATATTCTAAAAAGTAAACTCAAAAAAAATTCTTATAAAGTATATTTCCCTTATAAAGATAGTGAGAAAAATATTTTTTATATTTCTAAGGAACCTGAAGTTATTCTTTATGAAATAGTAAGTAGGTCTCCTCTTCGTCATCAAGCTATTTTAGGAAGTATATTTGCTTTAAATATATCTAAAGAAATGTTTGGTGATATTTTAATTGTAAATGATAAATATTATGTCTATTTACTTAAACATATGCAAAACTATTTTGAAAGTAATTTTTTAAAGGTTGGTAATACTTCCGTTACCTTAATACAAAGAGATTTATCTTTATTAAAAGATTATGAAAAGGCTTTTTACTCTTTAGAATTAGTTGCCTCTAGTGAACGCATTGATACTATTATTTCTAGTATCATTCATACCAGTCGTAGTCAAATTAATAAATTGTTTAAGAATAAAGAGGTTATGGTAAACTATGAGATATGTAAAAATTCTTCATACAAACTTAAGAAAAATGATATTTTTAGTATAAAAGGTTATGGTAAATTTAAGTATAGTGGTATTTTAAAAAATACGAAAAGTGGTAATTTTATAATTCAAGTATTACAGTATTAATACATTATATCTATATCAACCATATTATCGGCTATTCCATCTACTACTCCATTACTACATAATTGCCAAAATTTATAATCTCCTTCATAGTTAGTTTGGTTGGTATAGTGAGCAAGCCAGACAGGATGCTTTGTATCATACCAAATATTTTCAAGATAATTTTTACTACTATAAAGCATACCTTCATAACCGGCATCTTCTACTGTTTTTATAAAAGCATTGGCCATTTCTGTTAAATGATAAAAACTTAAATTAAATTCCTGATACATAGACCAATTTTCCCAGTCAAAGACAATTGGTAAATCTATTTTATACTTTTTAACTTGTTTTAAAATCCACTTAGCCTCTTTAATAGCTGCTTTTTTGTTATCGGCATATGAATAAAAATAAATACCTACAGGAATTTTCACTTCATTAAAGCCTTTAATATTTTGTTTGAATTTATTATCTATATAATATTCTCCCTGAATCCCTTTTTGGCTGCCTACACGTATAAAGGCAAATTCTACACCTGATTGCTTTAATTTGTTAAAGTCAATATCACCTTGCCAATGTGATACATCTATTCCTATTTTTGTTTTTTCTGTTTTGTGTTTTTCTACTATATCTGAAAAAGATGTTGTAACGGGTTCTGATGAATTTTCTGCATTATTATTTTGGGGCTTTTCTATTACATATATGATAAAGTCATGAGAAATTGTATTGCCACTATTGTCAGTTGCCTTAAAAGTAACTGGATAAGTTCCTGGAGCGGATGTATTATAATTTCCATCAATTATACAAGTTGGATTATCATCATAATTGTCCCCACAAAAAAATTTTTCAGCTAGATTTGTATCATCTCCAACGTACAAAGTATATGAATTATACATACTAATTATTGGCTTGGTAGTATCAACAATATTAATATTAAATGTATAAGGTATTTTAATGTTATCATCATTAGTATACTTAAAACTAATTTCTTTCTTTCCTAGTTTAGTTGTAGATATTTTTTCATTTTTTTCTAGTTTGCCATTAATATTTTTTATTAAATCTTTTAATTTTATATCAGAATATACTTCTACATTTAAGTTATCAATTAGATCAACTTTTATGGTAGCGTGGTCAATTTGCCATTTATGATAAAATTTAATACTCCCTATAAAAATTAAAAGTAGAGCGATACTAAAGACTGAAAACAATATAAGTTTCTTTTTCATTAAAATGTCACATCCTTAGTTATATTATATAACAATTAGTACTTTTTTATAAAAAGAATTAGCACATTTAGTATAACTAATAAAGTAACACCTACATCAGCAAAAACAGCCATCCATATAGTACTAATGCCAATAAATGCCAATATTAAAACAATAAATTTTATTGAAAGAGCAAAAATAATATTCTGAATAAGTTTTCTTTTAGTGTCTTTAGCAATTTCAAAAGCTATTTTTATAGTATCGAGATTGTCATTCATTAGGACAATATCACTAGTTTCAATTGATGCATCACTACCACTTACTCCCATTGAAATACCAATATCAGCTATTTTCATTACTGGAGCATCATTTATACCATCACCAATAAAAGCTACTGGTCCTTTTCTTTGGTACTTTTTTACATAATTAATTTTATCTTCTGGTAGTAATTCTCCATAATAAGAATTTATATCTAATTTTTGAGCAACATCTTTAACAACACTAGTTTTATCACCAGACAAAATTACTATATCTTTGAATTTTTCTTTTAAATATTTTATATTAAAGGAAGAAGTTTTTAATTCATCAGAAATAACTAGATATCCAAAATATTCATTGTTTATACTTAGATAAATAATTGTTCCTACTTCATTAATTTCATCTACTGAAATTTTTTCATCTTGCATTAATTGTCTATTACCAAGTAAAATTTTTTTATTATTTATAGAGCAACTAATTCCACGTCCACTTATTTCTTTTAAATTTTCAACTGGTAATAGTTTTTCTTTATTGGCTTTATTGATTGCTAAGGCAATAGGATGAAGAGAATTCTTTTCACAAGATGCGGCATATTGTAATAATTCTTTTTCATTAATATTAAAGCTTTTTATTTTTGTGACAGTGAAATTTCCTTTAGTTAGGGTATTTGTTTTATCAAATAATAGATATTCAATATCTTTTAAAGTATCTAGTTCTTTACTTCCTTTTATTAAAATACCTTTACGACTAGCATTACCAATTCCACAGAAGTATGCTAAAGGAATAGATATTACTAAGGCACATGGACAGGAAGTTACTAGAAAAACTAAAGATTTATAAATCCAAGTTTTGTAGTCTTTTGTTATTAAAGAAAAGACTATTCCCATGATTAAGGCTATAAAAACTATTACCGGTGTATAAATTTTGGAAAATTTGGTAATTAATGTTTCTGTTTTACTTTTTTCTGTATCACTTTCTTCTATAAGTTTTATAATACGAGCTGATGTTGAAGTAGTACTGTCAGTAGTAGCTTTTATTTTTAAGGGTGATGTCTCATTGATAAAGCCACTTAAGACTAAATCAGATTTATTGATGTTACGGGGCAATGATTCGCCTGTTAAGGCTGAGGTATCTACAAGACTTGAGCCTTCAATAACTTTTCCATCTAGAGCAATTCTTTCCCCAGGTTTTACTATAAATATATCATTTACTTTGGCTTTTTCCACAGGAATTGTTAATTCTTTATCTTTGTCAATTTTAGTAATTGTATCTTTTTTTAAATCAAGTAGGCTAAGAAGTGACTTATGACTTTTAGATATTGCTAAGTCAGATAAATATTCACCTGTTTCAAAGAGAAACATTACCATAAATGATTCTTCATAACTCTTAATGATAAAAGCTCCCAAGGTAGCGATTATCATTAGAAAGTTTTCATCGAATAATTCTTTCTTTTTTAAATTTTTAAAAGCTTCAATATAGGTTTCATAGCTTATTAAGATATATGCTACTACTAGAAATGATAATTTCAAATTATCATTTGATAAAAATAAAGAAATTATAAATATGATAAGACTAAGTAAAATCTTTAATAATCGTTTCATCTACATCACCTCAGAAATATGTTCTAATCCATATTTTAAAATTATTTTAATATGATCATCACTTATTGTATAGTAGACATTTTTACCTATTTTTTCTGTCTTAACTAAATTAGATGCTCGTAAATTTTTTAATTGATGGGAAATAGCTGATTGAGATACATCTAACACTTCACTAATTTCGTTTACACATAATGGTTTATTAAGTAAAAGATCTAAAATACGTAGTCTCGTTTCATCACCAAATATTTTATAAAATTCGCTTAATCCATATAATAATTCTTTACTATGCATTTTCATGATATCACCTCTTAATATGAATAATTGTTCATATATTCATATTATATTATATGTGCATTTATGTCAAGAAAAAAGAAATTATTTTTGTAATTTTGTTAATAAATAATTTCTTTTTAAAAGTAATATAGGTTGTAAGTTTATTTATATATCTACTCTTTATATTATTTTTTTATTTTGTGAATTATTTTAAATAAATTATAATGCCAAGAAATTGGTAATTCAAATTCACCTATTAATTCTTCAACATAACCATTGAATCCCTTTTTAAATTCATAGATTCCATAATCTTTAGGATGCTCATTTATATTGGCTGGAATGCCATAGAAATTGTGTTTTTTAAAGCCATTTTTTATGCCATATTTTATTAATTCCCATTGAATTAGATATTGTGAATTAAATTTTAAATATTCTTCGTAGTTGCCACTAGATAAATAAACTATTTCTGGCTTTATTAATATAAACATAGAACCTGATAAAGTTATAATATCTTTTTTACTTTCTTTTCTGATAGTGTTAGATTCTTCAATTCTTTTTTCAATTGTTTTTATTTCTTCTAATAAATTATCTTTCTTTCCTTCATTTGCCTTATTAGAGCTTAATTTAGAAAGTTTTAATTCTTTTTCTTGTATTTCTTGTTCTAAATTTGAAATATATTTTTTTAAATCTAATTCCGTTATAAAAAACTTAACTTCATCTTTCGGAGCAAAAAGTTTATACATATTTTGGTAATATGAAATATCTCGAACATGAAAATTTTTTCTAGCTCCAGTTTCAAGCATGATATTATAAAATCTTTCTAATTCATCAAAAGTTAGTGTTTTTACTGTAATACCAAATTTTTCTGTCTTTCGAATAATATTTCTTGTATTTTGACGCATTTGTTTTAAAATATCATCTTCAGTTTTACCTTCTAAATCTAGGGAAAACATCCAACCTACTTGTTCCATATCTTTAGTACTTACCTTTTTGAATCCTAATTCTTCTAATTTTTTTACAACTTTAGAGTTGTCCATTCCACCTTCAACTATATTTCCATCAATATCTCTTTGTTTGTATATAAGATAGGGATCAACTCTAAAAATATAGGCTTTTTTCTTTTTTAAATATTTTTTTAATTCTTCTGTGAAAAAGGTTAATAATTTTTCATCATTAAAATCTAGCAAATAACCACGTGGTGAATAAAATTCATAGCGGTTTAGGGCTTTCTTTTTTCCTAATAACATAGTGGCTGCTAGTAATTTATTTTTATTTTTGATGCCCACATAATAAGTTTTCCAATTAGATTTTTCACGCAATTTAGCTATTTTGGTAGATGATAGAAATGTTTTTAAAGGATGGGTTTCCCAAAATGCTTGATATTCTTTTTCTGTTATTTCTAGAAATTTCATGTTATTACCTCCAGTATTATTATAAGTATTTTTCTATTTTTTAACAATTGTTCTTTTTTTATGTGAATAAATTCTTTCTACAAATATATCTTTATTTATTAAAGTTAAGAATAATGATATTAAAAAGAAGAATAATAAGAAAGAATAAATAGCTAAATCAATAGAGAAAGATTGTTTCTTTGATTGGGTTGTATCTAAATAACTATTAGTTAGAAATGTTTCATAATTTTCTTCAGTAATGGTTATTTCATTTTCTTTTGGCAAAAATTTAGAAATATTTTTAATTGCTACTTTTTTTAAATTATCATCTGTTATTTCAGGATAGCCATATACCTTTATTGGCTTGGGCTTTTCACTAATTTTTTCATATGAATAGTCAATTATTTTTTTATATTTAGAGTAATCATCTTTATTAATTCCAATTATATAGACATGCCATCTACCTGTTTGTTCTTCTTCTATACAAAAATGCATTGTTATATTTTTGTCTTGATAGGTAGCAAAAGCTTCTGACATTTTAGATATTGTTATATAAGTATAATCACTCGTACTGTCTACTTCTTCCCATGATTTTATACTATTAGTTTCTTTATATAATTTGTAAAAATTAACAAATAAAATTGTAATTATTATAAAGTGAATTAAAATCACAATAAATTTTATTGTTAGATGTTTTTCATTTACTTTTTTCATAATTTACCCCTATTCTATTGATTATTCTAATTCAAATGCTCCTGTATATAGTTGATAATATTTTCCTTTTTGAGCAATTAAAGTATCATGACTTCCTCGTTCAATAATTTTGCCATTTTCAAGAACAATAATAGTCTCAGAATTACGAATTGTTGATAAACGATGAGCTATTACAAAAACGGTTCTTCCTTTCATCAACTTATCCATACCATCTTGAATTTCTTTTTCAGTGCGTGTATCTATACTAGAAGTTGCCTCATCTAATATCATTACAGGAGGATTACTAACGGCACACCTTG
>CANQEF010000059.1 GCA_947594675.1 uncultured Bacilli bacterium | reverse complement strand
CAAATTGTGCACATTTTCCTTATTTTATAATAAGATTATACCCCCCCCCCGTCTTGATTTGTCAACAAAAAAATTGTGGAGATTTTCCACAATTTTACTTAATCAGTTATTTTTTCTACTTCCCCATATTCCTTGCCTTTTAAGTCTATAACAGCTTTTTTTATTCTTAAATTAGTTTTTAACTTACCAGATTCACTATCTGCTACTTTTTCATTATTAATAATATTTAAAATATTATCCCAACCATCAATAACTTTACCAAAGGCAGCATATTCACCATCTAAATAAGGAGCTGTTCCTAACATTATAAAGAATTGACTTCCTGCACTATCGTAATCTTGACTTCTTGCCATAGATACAACTTTTTCTTCATGTTTTAAATTATTTTCAAAGCCATTATTAGTAAATTCACCTTTTATAGAATATCCTGGTCCTCCTGTTCCATTTCCTTGAGGATCTCCACCTTGTAAAACAAAGCCTGGTGCTAAACGATGAATAGTATTTTCATCATAAAAGCCTGTTTTTACTAGCGAAATAAAATTATTTACTGTATTTGGAGCTATAGAAGGATAAAGTTCTATTACAATAGATCCATATTTTTTTATATACATGGCAACAACTGGGTTTTCAGTATCATAATTTTCTAAAGATGTTTCATTACCTTCTATATCATATTTTATTCCTAATAAATCTTCCTTTATATCTTTATTTTTACCGCAACCAGTTAAAAAAATTATTAAAACTAATCCAATTAATAATAGTTTTTTCATAATTATTTTTCCATCCTTTCAATTATATCTCTTGCTGCTACTAATCCAGTAGCGGCAGCAGTAACTATATTTCCAGCTTTCCCAGCTCCATCCCCTATAAAATAAATATTTGCCTTTTCCAACTTAAATTTATTATTAGTTTCAATTTCATTACTGAAGAATTTAATTTCGGGGCCATATAATAGTGTATCGTCGTTAGCAACTCCTGGAATAATTTTATCAAGAGTTTCAAGTCCTTCTAGAATATTAGTAATTATTCTATGTGGCATAACTAAAGCTAGGTCTCCTGCTACACAATCTTTTAAAGTTGGCTCAACAAAACCTTTATTAAGACGGTGCCATTCACTTCTTCTAGAATTTCTTAAATCCTTTAGAGATTGAATAATTGGTTTTCCATCACCTAATACATTTGCAATCCTTGCGATTGATTCTCCATATTCTCGTGTATTAGTAACTGGTTGTGTTAAATTAACTTTCGAAATAAAAGCAAAATTTGTATTATTACTTTTTATATCCTTTAAAGCATGACCATTAACACAAATGTATCCATAGTAATTTTCTTTAGCAACAAAACCTCCCGGGTTTGTACAAAATGTTCTAATCTCATCACCATAAGTTTTCGTCTTGATAAAAATTGTTGGGTCATAAATAATATTTGTTAAATCTTCCATTATATCTTTTCTAACTTCTACTCTCACACCTATTTCTATACTTTGAGATAGATAAGGAATTTGATATTTATCAGCTAATTGTTGAACCCATTTAGCACCAGTTCTACCTGGAGCTACTATGATGTTACTACATTCAATTTTTTCTTCTTTACCACTTGATTCATAAATTATTTCATGTTCATTTTCTTTTATTGTCTTAATATCTAAAACATTACTTTTTTCTAATAAAATTACATTTTGTTTTTCTAAAAATTTACAGATTTCTTCAATATATTCAGGCAAATGATCACTACCTAAATGTTTTTGTTTAATTAGTAAAAGCTTAGCTCCCGCTATAGAAACTTTCTTTCTAATTTCTTCAGCCTCTTTCATATTAGATGGATATACTTGAGAATCCATATTAAATTTATTAAAAATCAATTCGGTTTCATCAATTAGCTTTAAAGCCTCGCTTTCCGTCATATATTTTGTTAAGTCACTTTTACCAAGTCTTGGAATAAAATTTAGTTTTCCATCAGAGAATGTTCCTGCTCCTCCATAACCTGATAAAATGGCACACGGATTACAATTTTTACAAGGCACTTTTAATTTGTTCATTGGACAAAAACGATTTTTAACTCTACTACCCTTATCAAGAATTGCTATTTTTAAATTTTTATTTTTTGTTATAAGTTCATAGGCACTAAATAATCCTGCTGGACCAGCACCTATTATTGCTACATCTACTTTCATTTTTACCACCATTTTAAATTATGATTAAACTTGAGAATTATCACTATAAAAATAATTTTATAATGTTTAATACTAACTAGGTATTATTAAGATTCATATGTTACCTAACAATTACATTATAATATAAATATTTTTATTAATCAATTGAAATTATTTTCCAAATAAACTCTCGAATATGAAAAAAACTCATTAATTACTAGAAAACTTTCCTAGTATTTGCTACAATAAGATAAAGATGGTGATAGTTATGACGAGGGAAGAACGTAATCAAGAAAAACAAGATGAAATATTTGATGAAGAAAGAAAAGAAAAAAGAAAACAAATAATTATTAAAGCATTTAAAATTTCTCTCATTGTTCTAGTATTAGGTTTTATATCTTTCTTTTATACAACTTATATTTCAACAGTAAAAATAGTTGTCAATGAAAAAAGAATTATAAATAATAAGATACCTAATAGTTTTAATGGCTTAAAATTAATTCAGTTTAGTGATTTACATTATGGGAGTACTTTTTTCTATGAAGAGACTAAAAAATTAGTGGCTTTAATTAATGAAAGAAAACCTGATTTAGTTGTTTTTACAGGAGATTTAATTGATGATGATTATGATTTAAAAAATAAAGAGCAGGAAAAATTAATTAAACTTTTACAAAGTATTGATACTACTTTAGGAAAATATGCTGTTATGGGTGAAGAAGATGGAGAACATTTTAATACTATTTTAAAACAAAGTGATTTTATAATTTTAAATAATGAATATGATTTAATTTATAATAAAGAAAATAGTCCTATACTTATAACAGGACAAGGAAGTTTATTAAAAAATGAAAATAAACCGGATGAGGCATTTAAATATTTTAAAGAAGAAGGAGCTAATCAAAATATTTATACTATTTCTTTAATACATGAGGGAGATAGTTATAATAATTTTAAGGAAACATATAAAGCTGATCTTGTTTTAGCAGGTCATTCACATAATGGAGAAATAAAATTGCCTTTTATAGGTCCTTTGATTAAATTTACAGGAGCTAAGAGTTATTATAATAGTTTTTATCAAGAAGAAAATACTTCTATTTATATATCAAGTGGTCTTGGAACAAAGAAATTTGATATAAGATTATTTTGTAGACCAAGTATTAATTTTTTTAGATTATCAAATAAGTAAAGTGAGAAATTAATTCTCATTTTTTATTTAATGAGTAAATTGTGGAATTTTGGCAAGGTTTATTTGTAAAGTATTTTTATTTTAAAATGAAATCTTTTATTTTTTGAAAAAGGCTTTTACTTTTTTTCTTTTCTTCTTTTTTATAGATATCTAATTTACCAATTAATTCATCATTTAAATAAATATCTATTCTACCAATTACTTTATTTTGAGATTTTTTATTTTCAATGGATAAAACAGTTTTTATTTGTTTTGTTTCTGGTACTGTTAAAGGGTAATAAAAAGATTCTTTTAAATAAATAGCTCCATCATAAAAGCTTTTATCGATTTTAAAATTATCTTTATCTATTAATAAATAATTCTTATAGTTTTCAAAAGCTAAATCATAATAATATTCATGTGTTGTATACTCATCACTATCATTTAAAGTTACAATAGTTAAATTTAGATTATCTTTAGAAGAAGTTGTTACTAGTGTTTTACCTGCTGCTGGAGTATAACCATTTTTTCCACCTGTACAATATTTATAATTAGTTAAAAGCTTATTTCTATTATACCAAAGGTAATTCTTACCCTCAGTCTGGGTTTGATATTTCTTGGTACTTACTATTTCTCTATATGTTTTGTTTTGATAAGCATATTTTGATAGAAGAGCCATATCATAAGCTGTTGAGTAATTCTTAGTATCATCATCTAAGCCATGAGGATTTTCAAAAATACTATCTTTCATACCTATTTCTTGGGCTTTTTTATTCATAAGTTTTACAAATTCTTCTTCACTACCACTAACTGCTACTGCTAAAGCAATTGCGGCATCATTTCCACTTCGTAATAAAAGTCCATAGAGTAAATCTTTTATTTTCATTTTTTCTCCTACTTCTATATAAATATTTGTACCATACATTTTTAAAACTTCTTCTCCTATAGTAACTTCTTTTTCTAAAGGTGCATTTTCTAAAGTAACGATTGCTGTTAGTATTTTGGTAGTTGAGGCAATAAGTTTTTTTTCTTTAATATTTTTTTGATAGAGAATTCTTCCTGTATTTAAATCCATGACAATACTTGAAGTTGAGGCCATAACTGGTTTAATACTTAAAGTTAGGACAATTATAAATAAAAGAAGTAGTTTTTTTAACATTTTAAATCACCTATTTAATTTTATATGAAAAAATTAATTATTATGAATAAGAAAAACAATTATTTGAATAGTTTGTAAATATATGATAATATTATGGTTAATGAAAGGAGTTAAGTTTATGGCAAATGAAAAGAAATTAGTTGAAAAAATAACAGCACGTAGTGATGATTTTGCACAGTGGTATACGGATGTTGTTAGAGAGGCTAAGTTATGTGATTATTCTAGTGTTAAGGGGTGTTTAAATTATTTGCCGAATGGATATGCTCTTTGGGAAAATATTAGAAACGATTTGGATAAAAGATTTAAGGCTACCGGTGTTGAAAATGTTTACTTACCTGTTTTAATACCTGAGAGTCTTCTTCAAAAGGAAAAAGATCACATTGAAGGATTTGCTCCTGAAGTTGCATGGGTAACACATGGAGGATTAGAACAACTAGAGGAAAGATGTTGTATAAGACCAACAAGTGAGACGCTTTTTTGTGATTATTGGCAAAGGATTGTTAAGTCTTATCGAGATTTGCCTTTAGTTTGGAATCAATGGAATTCAGTTTTACGTTGGGAAAAAACAACAAGACCTTTTTTACGTTCTAGAGAGTTTTTGTGGCAAGAGGGTCATACTCTTCACGCAACTGATGAAGAGGCTCGTAATAGATGTGAAGAAATGTTTAAAGTTTATTATGATTTTGTGACTCAGGATTTAGCTATTCCATTAATTTGTGGAAAGAAAACGGAAAGTGAAAAATTTGCAGGAGCTGAAGATACTTATACTATTGAGGCAATGATGCATGATGGGAAGGCTTTACAATCAGGAACAAGTCATTATTTTGGACATGGTTTCGCAGATAGTTTTGGCATTAAATATTTAGATAAAGAAAATAATCTTCATAGTGCTTATGAGACTTCTTGGGGAATGTCAAGTAGAATAATTGGCGCAATTATTATGGTTCATGGTGATGATAGTGGACTAGTCTTACCTCCTAGAATTGCTCCTACTCAGGTGATGGTTATTCCTATTGCTCAGCATAAAGAAGGTGTTTTGGATAAAGCTTTAGAATTATTTAATTCTTTAAAAGAGACTTCTATTAGAGTAAAAATAGATACTAGTAATAAAACGCCAGGATTTAAATTTGCAGAACAAGAAATGCTAGGTATTCCACTTAGAATCGAAATTGGTCCTAAGGATATTGATGAAGGAAAATGCGTTTTAGTTAGACGTGATACTGGTGAAAAAATTGTTGTAATGTTAGAAAAAGTAAAAGAGTCTATTCCTGAAATTTTAGAAATGATTCAAAAGAATATGTATGATAAAGCGAAGAAATTTTTAGACGAACATATTTATGAGGCTAAAGATTTGGAAGAGTTTAGAAAAATATCTTCTGAGAAAATTGGCTTTGTTAAGGCAAGTTGGTGTGGCGATAAAGATTGTGAAGATAAAATAAAAGAGCAAACAAATGGCTTTGGCTCAAGATGCATTTTGGAAGATGAAAAAGTTAGTGAACATTGTGTTTGTTGCGGTAGACATGCTAAGCATACTGTTATGTGGGGCAAGTCCTATTAAAAAAAGAGGAAAAGACCTCTTTTTTGTTTCGAAAAAATATTTAATAGTGGTTGAATTTATTGCAATTTAGAAGAAAAATTCCTAGAGGAGAATGTGACATAATTTATTTATAAAGTATTTTGATTAAAAATTCGTTCTGCTTTTAAGAGTTTATCTTCACTTTTATATATTCCTAGAATATTTTTTTGTTCATCTAGAAAAATTACTTTGTCTTTTATATTCCAGATATTTGTTATGAGACATCCGTTTGTAATTTGCTTTTTTAAAATGTCATTTACTGTGATTGTTTTATATGGTAAAACTTCAGTTATATTTAGTAATTTATAATTATTATTTTTTATATCTTGAAGTTTATAAGTATTTTTAATATCAATATTACCTTGTTTTGTTCTTGTTAGAGAAAGCATTGTACCATAAGTATTTAAGTAGCAGCATATATCATTAATTAAACTTCTGATGTAGCAGCCTTTAGAAACTAAGCTTTTAAAGGTAAAGGTATCTTTTGTTTCTTCGAGTAATGATATTTCTTTTATAGTTACCTCTTTTTTAGGAAGAGTTACTTCTTTAGCTTTTCTTGCATATTCATATAACTTTTGGCCATTTACTTTGACTGCTGAATAAAGTGGTACTTCTTGAAGATATTTTTTATGAAAATGCTCTAAGCCCTCTTTAATATTAATATTTTTAGGTATTTCTTTTTCAGAAATTATTTTTCCGGTAATATCCAAGGTATCTGTTTTAATTCCTAACTTTACAGTTGTAAGATATTCTTTTTCACAAGATGATAAAAATTGGACTATTTTAGTAGCTCTACCTATTACTACTAATAAAACACCTTCTGCTAAGGGATCTAATGTACCGGTATGGCCTACTTTTTTAATGCCAAAAAGATTTCTTATTTCATCTACGACATCAAATGAAGTCATATTCTTTTCTTTATTGACAGGAATAATTCCTGAAAAATTAGTTAAATATTCTTCTAAAGTCCAGTTATTTTTTTTAATTATAGGAGCAATAAAGTTTCCAACATAACGAATGTGCCATGGTTCGTAAGGATATTTTGTAATTTCTTCTTTACCTTTAGGATATCGTAAAATAAAGCCAAAATCAGCTAGGTATTTTTCTATTTCTTTGTAAATAGAAATGTTTTCCATGGATTCATTATTATCTTTTAGATAATGATCTTTTAGGAAGAGACCTAAATCAATAGCCATTCCGGTATGATGCTCACTATAGCCAACAGG
>CANQEF010000058.1 GCA_947594675.1 uncultured Bacilli bacterium | reverse complement strand
TAAGCTCTTTCTTAACTGATTCAGGAGCATCTATTATCTCCTTTTCATCTAACAAGAAAGGTCTAATTACACCATGAGGACAGACCAAACTACATAAATTACATGAAATACAATTCTCTGAATTATAGCAAGGTGCTAACTCACTATTATCTCTTTTATCCAACTTAGAAGTACCAGCTGTAAACTCACCATTAGGCATTTTTAAAAAACTACTTACTGGTAAACTATCCCCTTCCATACAATCAATTGTTTCAAACAAAGATTTTTTCCTATCAATATCCTTATCAAAATCAACATATGGAACCTTAACTGGAATTAAACACTCTAAGCTATTTTCCACAGCCCTAATATTTTTAGAAACTAAGTCCCCACCTTTGTTGCCAAATTTAACAGCCAAATTTTCTTTTATCTTTCCAACAGCAAAATCAAAATCAACAATTTTGCCAAGTTTAAATATCAAAGTTTCCATAATAGCACTAATCTTACCATTTAAACCAACTTCATTAGCAATACTATTAGCATCAATTAAAAACATCTTTATATTTTTACTTTGTAAAATATTTTTATCATGATTACTCATTAATTCCAAAACTTCATCAGGAGACTTACTAGTATTTAAAATAAATACACCTTTATCTTTTATCTTATCAAGCATTCTCAATCTCTTTAAATAAGAATCTTTTGTACAAACAATTAATCTTGCCTCTTCAACATAGTAAGTAGATTTAATAGGTTTCTTACCAAAACGTAAATTACATATTGTTACACCGCCACTTTTTTTAGAATCATACTGAAAATATCCTTGAACATAAGCATTAGTATAAGTACCAGTAATCTTCATCAAATCCTTAGAGGCACTAACCATTCCATCACTACCAAATCCATAAACTAAAAATTCTATATCATCAGTAGCCAATTTAAATTTAGTATCATACTTAATTGACAAATTAGTAACATCATCATTAATTCCAACTGTAAAATTATTATGAACTTCTCTTGTATCTAGAAAGTCAAATACACCTTTTATCATAGCCGGAGTTGTATTTTTACTAGAAAGTCCATATCTGCCACCATATACATTAACACGAGCATCTACTTCTTTTATTGTTTCAACAACATCTAAATATAAAGGCTCACCTGTTGCTCCTGGTTCTTTTGTCCTATCTAAGACTGCTATTTTTTTAACAGTTTTTGGCAAAACTTTCAAGAAATACTTCGTACTAAAAGGTCTATATAAATGCACTTCCACTAAGCCAACACTTTCACCTTTAACATTATTCAAATAATCAACTGTCTCCTTAATCGTTTCGCAAACTGAACCAATTGCAACTATAACTTTAGTGGCATTTTCACTTCCATAATAATTAAATAGCTGATAATTGTTGCCAGTAATTTTATTAACTTCCTCCATATAATCATTAACTATATCTGGAATTTTTTCATAATATATATTTCTAACTTCAGTTGCTTGAAAATAAATATCTTCATTTTGAGCCGTTCCCCTTATCGATGGTTTTTTAGGATTCATAGCTCTTTCACGAAACTCTGTCAAACTCTTTTCATCAATTAAATCCTTAAGTCTATCAGTATCAATTACCTCAACTTTTTGCAATTCATGACTAGTCCTAAAACCATCAAAGAAATTTATAAAAGGAATCTTCCCCTTAATAGCAGATAAATGAGCAACTCCAGTTAAATCCATAACTTGTTGTACAGAAGAAGAGGCAAGTATTGCAAAACCAGTTGCCCTAGTAGCATAAACATCTTGATGATCACCAAAAATAGAAAGAGCATGTGTTGCCAAAGATCTAGCAGCAACATTAATAACACAAGGCAACATTTCCCCAGCAATTTTATACATATTAGGAATCATCAACAATAATCCCTGACTAGCTGTATAAGTAGTAGTCAAAGCACCAGCTTGAAGTGAGCCATGAACCATACCAGCAGCTCCAGCCTCACTTTCCATTTCAACAACTCTAACAGGAGTACCAAAATAATTTAGTTTACCTTCACTACTCCACTTATCAGTAAGCTCTGCCATAGGAGAAGCAGGCGTAATAGGATAAATACCTGCTACCTCTGTAAAATTATATGAAACATAACTAGATGCTTCATTACCATCCATTATTTTTTTCATTCTAACCTCACATTCCTTTGTCCAAATAAACATGAACAAATATCTATTTATAAAAATCCATTGCAACAAAGTAAAACTACATTAATTGCACTTTAAAATACTAAACAACTTAAATTAATCGAAATTAATTTATCAAAATAACAAGAACCATTTTCCATAAAATGTTTCTAAATTAACAACTTCTAGCTAACATAATTTATATAAGTATTTAAAGTAGTATCACTATGAATACTAAGCCTAGGAATCTTATATAAATCAATTCCCTTAGTAGCCTTGCGCATTCCACCAATAAATGCCATCTTAAATCCTGCCTCTTTAACAACATCAATAGCATAATCATTAAACTCATAAAAAGGAAAACATAAAGCCTCTGTCCCTCCCAAAGTCTCTCGACTTTGTTTCAAATCATTTAATAATTCATCCTTCGGTGCACATTTTAAAGGACTTCCCTGTCCTCCAGGACAAACACCAGGAGTATGCAAATTATGTGTATGGGAGGCAATTTCCATATAACTAGATGCAAATTTTTCCGTAGGATACCAAGAACTTATCAAAAAAAGAGTTGCATTAATCTTATAACTTTCCAATAAAGGAACAAAATTCTCAGCTCTAGCCCCATCATCAATAGTAATTAAAATACTATTTTTAGGAAGTCTAATTTTATCTTCTATAAACAATCTTAATTCAGTAGTTGTCAAAGTAAAATAATTATTATCTTTTAAATACTGAAATTCTTCTTTTATTTGATTTTCATGATGACATATCGACTCATTACAAGAAGTATCCCCATCTAAATATATGAAGTGGTAGCAAGTAACGGGAACACTACTAGCCTCTTCTTTATCAGTATTTGCACTTTCTTTTATTTCTAAAACATCTTCCTTAGGAACAAACAACAATTCACCAAAATAATCAATATAATAACCATTATCTTCTTTTCTAATTATTTCTTCATCTAATTTTCTATCTAACTTATAAACTAGCTTTTCATTTCTATATAAATTAACACTATCCTTAGAAATAATATTAGAATTATATGGAAGATAATTTTTATATCGTAAATCAACCTCTTTTTTTTGATCAGTCTTATCAACATCTTTATAACTTATATAAACTCCCAAATCCTTAATAAAAAAATATTTAGTCTTATAATTTATATCTTGTTCCTCTAAAGAAACAATTTCATCCTTAGAAATTTCTCCTACTTTAATAAAAGAATTATCCTTTTTTTCATATAAAGATGCTTGTTTATTAACCTTAACATTTTCACTAAAATGCTCTTTAATTTCAATTTCTAACTTTTCTCTTTTTTCTTGTAATTCTAATTTCTTAACCTTCTGTAATCTAAAAAAGCAAAAAAGAGACAAAGAAGTTATCATTATAACAAACACAAATATTATTAAAACTTTTTTCTTTAATCTTCTTTTTTTCTTCATTTTTTTCTCCTATTCAGTTACTACTCTTTTATTTTGTTTATTTGTAACTATCCAAGCATTAGAAACTGTTCTTCCACCATATTCACCGCCTGCCGATGGCCTATTATAAAGTTTGCCATTAACACTCATAGTAGAAGATGCCCCGCCATCTAGATTAGCAGCATTATAAGCTTTATAACGAAGTAACAATTCAATTACATCATTCATCGTAGCACCTATACTATATCCAGGCAATCTTCCTTCTATTATTAAAAATAAAACAATTCCATCTTTTCTTTGCGCAATAACTGTTCTAGGAGCTGTTCCCCAACCACCATCTCCATGGATTTTAGCAACCTTTCCATTGACAATCAAGTTAGGTCCAAATTCAACGGCATCTACCATACCATCTTTTATAGCCTCCTCAGGTGATTTAGATGTTAAATACATTTTATGATCTTTAGTAAAACCGATTAACTCGCCACTACCACCTTCATGATTCCAGATAAGCTGACCATCTTTAATAATGGCTCCATAAGGAATAGAACCATTTCCCCAACCATCTAAATCTTCAAAGCCACCACCATTAATTCCAACATAAGCATTATTGTCTTTAATCATCTTACTTACAGTTTCTCCAATTTTACCAAGCTTTGATGAAACAGCCAAAGTAACATCACTAGGATCATAAATTACCGTTAAATATCCCTTATATTTTTTTTCTTCTATTCTAATTATCTTATATAGATCATTTCCCTCATCCCTAGTATAAATCTCTTCCTCATACTTAGAAGAATAATGTTTCTTTTCAGAAGTATCTCCAATAACTATATCATCTAAATTAATTTCCTCAGCAGGCTTTTCAATATAATTTTCACTCATCACTTCATTAATTGTATCTGTACCATATAAAGTATATGCCAAATACTTATGAGACATAGTAGTCATAGCAGTAGGTATCCAAAAACTTTTAAAATCTTCTGTATTAATCATTACAATACCCATAACTACAGATACATCTAATAAAAAAACTAATATTGTAAATTTACTTAATTTAAAAGTCCATTTCTTCTTCTGTTTTCTTTTCATTATTTAACCTCTTATTTTATACCCTATTCCTATTAAGTATACCATGAGTTAAAAAAAATACCTAGAAATTTTTAATATTTCCTTCCAGAAGATTAGCAAAAATTATAATGTATATGGATCATCAAAAGTACCATTACCCTTTTTTAATATTTCCTTCTTAATAGAAATAACCGGTACTATAAACTTCTCCTCATCAATTTTTACTTCCTCTAACATTCCCATATTCCTATAAACGTAAACCATACGTCCAACACTAGAAGTAGTATTCATTAAAAAGAAATTATCTAAATCACCACTATAATAATCAAACATATTAAGAAGAGCAACTTTGCAATTAATTTTATCTGAATAAATATTTTCATACTTATAAGAAAACTCTTCACTAACTTCCCCCGTATAATAATCATTTACAAAAATTAAATCTTTATAAGGCAAAGAATCAAAATAACTATAATTTAAGTAATTAGCAATACTACCTCTATCATTATAATTAAATAAACTGCTACTACCATAACTTACAAAAACATCACTTAATAATCTAGTCAAATACATCTTTAAAATATTACCATCATCATAACTAACTTTCCAAACATCATCACCTAATTTTACAAAACTATCAACATAATTAATATCACTGCCTTGATTAATGACATAAGGATCTTCCAAAGTACCATTACCAGAAGATATCAAAATATCTTTTTTAAAAGTAAAAACAACTCTAACCCCAAATGATTCAGAACCCAAAGTACTCAAAACACTACCATCATTATCAACATATAAATTATTAGCAGCATTATCAGTCCCTAATAACCAAAAAGCATGGCCATTATTTAAAAAACTATTTTTTCCATTAACATTACTATAATCAGCAATTGTCAATGTAGTTAAAAAATCTTTATTAATTTTTTTATTACTAATCACTTTTGATCCATTTAAACGATCTTCACTATAATTAGTTTTTACCAAAAACTTACGAGGATTAGGAATAGTTTTATAATAAACACCAAGTTTTTGATCAGTACTAAGCCATGTTTTTAAATTAGAATCATTATAACTACCTTCACCCCACATAAAAGTACCCACAGTACTATCACTAACTACTTTTATTTCACCATTTTCATTAATCCTAAGTACTCTAAAAATTCTATTGGCAAATTTCACATAATTATTATTAACATTACCTTTAAAGTAATATCCTTCTGTATCGTGATGAAATCCATCATTTTCCACAGTAACTTTATTATTATTAATAATAATTCCATTCAAAGTTTGATTTTGCTCAACAACCCTAAAATTTTCAACATTATAATAATAAAAACTTCTAACTCCAAAATATATTCCAACTACTATTACAGTAACCAAACTTACTACATTAAAAATAAATTCTGCTCTACTAATAGGTTTAACTTTCCTTTTTTGTTTCCTTTTATTCTGCATAAATAAACCTCACAATCTTCTAAATTATAGCAAAAAGAAAAAAGCTCTTCAATAGAATTTATTAAAAAGCTTAAATTTTAAAAATCAATTATACTTAAATATTTGTCTTTATATAATTATATACTTTTTTATAAGTGTCATTTGTATAATGTAACCCATCAGTAGTCGTAAAGCCATTACTTTTTAAATAGCTATTAGCATCAATAAACTTAACTTTTTTACTTAAATTAGTTTTAAGATTATTATTAAATGCATCAATTTCCGTATTTAAATTTTCATAACTTCCAGCAGTTGGCATTACCGATACAAAATACACCTTCGCCCCAGCATTAGTCCATTTATCAACTTTACTATTAATATAGCTTACATAATTACTAGGCTGATATAAATCATTAACTCCCATCAATATAATAACACCCGAACCAGAAGAAATTTGACCTTCAATATTAGGTATTCCTGTAGACTTCATCCAATCAAGACCCATAGAACTTTTAGCACTCCAGACATCATTTGAAGAAACAGCTACTGACATACCAACTGTTCTAGAATCACCTACAAATATTAATTTACTAACATTACTACTTGGATTTTCACTAGAAGTACCACTAGAGCCATCGCCAGAATCATACAAATCAGGATCTCCTAAAACAGAATTATTAGAATCATCACCATTTGGATCAATATAAGAACTATCCCCATTTATTTTATAGCTATCAGCATAATTCCAACACGCAGCAAAAGAAAAACTATCGTCAAAAAATGACATCACCACATTAACAATAATAGGCACAAAGAAAACCATTAATAAAGCAATTAACCAATTTTTAAAAGCATTTTTTAATTTCTTATTATCAGGATTACTTACAAGTTTTACTAAAATTATAGTTAATCCAATTATAGCTAATATAGGTCCCATTAACTGAATTAAATTTAAAATTTTCTTAACTATACTAATTACACTAGCTAAAGCCCCACTGCCACAAGTTTCCACTAAAGACATAGTATCTTCCTCTCTTAATTTTTTTAACAATAACTATAATATCATATCTTTAGAAAATAACAATATTTTTTAAAACCTTACTCTTTAACTATCCAAAAAGTTGACATATCACGAAGTCCATATTTTCCACCAGCAACTGGAGTATTAACAATCTCATTATTAATAACTAATTCTGAAGAAGAACCACCATCCAAATTAGCTGCATTGTAAGCACCATACTTCTCCATG
>CANQEF010000057.1 GCA_947594675.1 uncultured Bacilli bacterium | reverse complement strand
TTGGCAAACTATTTCAAGGAGGTTTGCTTTTTTTAATAATAGTTAGGTTGCGGACATCGTCTGCCGTATGATATAATCACTTAAAAGAGAATAAATCTATACTTCACAAATATACTTTATTAGAAAGAAGAAATGTATATGAAAAAAATTCACAATCTAGAAAATATTATTATTGCCCACCGAGGTAATCATACCAATAAAATACCAGAAAATTCACTCTTAGCTTTTAAAACTAGTCTTAAAGAAAATAGACCTATAGAATTAGATGTCCAACTAACCAAAGATAACATCCTTGTAGTATTTCATGACTATAATCTCTCACGTATGACTAATAAAAATCTTTTTTTGCAAGACCTAACCTATCAAGAAATTAGTAAGTATACTTTACAAGACACTCAAGAGAAAATACCAACTCTCCAAGAAGTTTTAAATCTTATACAAGGCAAAGTACTCCTAGACATTGAAATAAAAAATACAAATCGTATTGAAAAAACCTGTAAAATATTAATGGAAACCTTAAATACTTATCCCAAAAATTATATAGTAAAATCTTTTAATCCCAAAATTGTTGTCTGGCTCAAGAAAAACGCTCCTTCCATACCAAGAGGCTTATTAATAACTGATCATTATACTGAAAATAAACTAATCAATCTCCTAATGAAAAGTAATTTTATAATCAATCTTTGCAAACCAGATTTTTTAGCCATATCAAAAAAACTAATTATTAAAAAGAAATGGCAAAAACTTTCTAAAAAAATTCCCATTCTAATATGGACCATTAAAAGTCGTAAAGAAATAAAAGAAATAACTTATAATGAAAAAAATATTGGTTATATATGTAACCTACCCTTTTCAGAATAAAATGTTTTCTTTAAAAATACTTAAATCAGTTTAATCTGGTGTCTTTTTAAAAATACAAGTAAATAAGATTACTGCCAATAATAATTAAAAATTAACTATTAACTATCACTTATTATCTATTTCTATCATCATCTTTTTATTGTTTTGACATAACCACGTTTTTCAATTATAAAAATTTAATATAAAAGCTTTCTTACAAATACATACAACATAAAAACGGCCTTTCTACAAGCCGTTTTCTCTTACCCCGAATTTTTCGAGTTTCTATCTATCTGGTGTTCCAGATGGGAGTCGAACCCATATCGTTTCCGTCGGAGGGAAATATTTTATCCAGTTAAACTACTAGAACAAAAAACTACTACTCTTCTGTACAAGTAGTACCAACTTTCTTAGCCAAATCTAACCACAAAGAAAGTTTTGCTTTTCCATCCTCAAAAATATTATCAGTTTCTCCTTCCAAGTTAACCAAAGCATCAATATCTACCTTTTCATAATTAATAACAGAATTCCATGTTACCTTATCAGTTTCCCTTATAACATGAACATCATAATATTTTAACCCTTCATAATGACTACTTATATCTTTATAAGCCTTCTCATATTCATCTAAAATAGCACTATCGCTTGACTTAATTCCTTCTATAGAATCTATTCGTAAAATTTCATCATCTTTATAATCTAAAGTATAATTAAAAAATGGTTCAGCATTATTAGCAGTAGCACTCCTAGTACATTTTAAAGTACCTACCTTACTCTGTAAATCTTCAACATCATCAATACTTTGATTATTACTAGTAACTTCATCATTAACAATTTCCTGTTCGCCACAACCAGCAAATAATAAAAAACAAATTAATAGCACTAGCAAACTAATTTTCTTCATCTTTATCATCTTCCTCTATAATTTTCAATATTTTTCTTTGATTTTTAATTATCAATTCCATCTTATCATGTAATTCCTCTAAAATTAACTCACTTTTTAAATCAGTACGGTAATCATTTTGATTTCGTAAACTATCTTTCTCAGCTTGCCTATTTTGACTCATCATAATAATAGGTGCTTGGATAGCAGCAATACAAGATAAAACTAAATTAAGCAATATAAAAGGATATGGATCAATAGCATCTGCCTTTTTTAAAACTACCCCATTAACAATAATCCATAGTATCAAAAAAGAAACAAATAATCCTATAAAAGTCCAACTACCTGCCACTTCACTAACTTTATCAGCCACTCTATCACCAAAAGACATCTTTGCCTCTTCCTGCTTATCCACATCAATACTAATAGGCTGATCAATTAACAAATCAAGCAATTCCTCCTCATCTTTTTCATCTAACTCATTATTACTAAGTAACATCTTTACAATTTCTTTTTTAGTCTTTTTCTTCTCCATATTTTCAAACCTTTCTTAATCATCTATAAATTTTTTTATACGTTCATATAATTCTTTCTTCATTTCCATATCAATGTCTTTTAAAAAACCATGATTTTCAAAATTCAAATTAAAATATTCAGAACATATATTTTCCTCTACCAATTTATTAGAAAAAAAACATCCTTCATCTCTTAGACAATCCAAATTACCAGTAATAATCAATGTTTTAGCAAAACCAGCAAAATTTTTCCTTTTTAATATAAATACCAAAGGATTATCTAAATTATCTTTAGCATACTTCTCATAATATTTCCTCAAGTTTCTTAATACCAACAAATCATATTTATCATTTTTAGTAATAGAAGAGAAATTACTTTCTCCGAAATACTCACCACTTAAAACCGGATATAATAAAACATTCTTAGAAATATTCATTTTTGCATCATCTAAATTTTTATAATTAATTGATGCGACTAAACTAGCCCCAATAGAATCCCCCATTAAAGTAATATTTTTCTCCAAGATGCCACCTTTTATTAATTTATCATAGAGATAACTCACCGTTTCATAACATTTATCAACCAAATTTAAATAATATAAATCTTCTTCCTCATAATCTAGTGCAATTACCATCCTATCTGTTTCAATAGCTAACTCTTTACAAATATCACCATATTTATAAAAAGATTCAGTAATATCAGCTATACCAGGTATAAAGATAATAACTTCTTTTAAGAAAGAAACCTTTTTAGGATAAAAAACTCTAATAGGCATCATTTCATCTTTAAAAACAATCTTATAATTAGAAATATTTCTTTTAGAAATAACAGGATGTAATAATTCTCCTACTTCTCTATACAATTTATAAGTATTTTTGTTAGTAAAAAAATCTTTTTTTTGACTTTTCATAGTATATCGAGTAGTTATTCTCGATTTACACCTCTCTTTCTTTAATAAATCTTAGCATACAATTAAAATTACTAGAATATCTAATCCTAAGAATCATCATATCAATTGTAACATTTTTTTTCTAAAAAGTCTATTTGAAGAAAAATTTCCCTTCCTAAAATAATTTCTATTAACTAACACTTTTTTTCTACAAGGTTTAAAAAAATAAAAGTCTCTTTCACATAAATTCTAATAGAAAAAGACTATTTTAATCAATAGCCTAAATATAAATATAAATATAAATATAAATCAATTAAATCAATTAAATCTATCTACTCATTCTTAATTTTTTTTGATACTGAAAAGAATTATTATTAATCTCTTCCATAGATTTAACTTTATTACAAATTAATATTCCATCTTGTTTAGCACAAATGATTCCTCTAGGTACAAAACTACTCATACCTGTAATTGTACCTCTTACTTGTTCTACAATAGCTAGCGGATAAACTAACTCAGAATTACCCTTTATACGATACTTTCTTAGCATATTAGAAAATCTATTATTTAAATAACTAAATTGATTATTACTACGATAAATTTGATCAAAAAGTGAAAACTTACCATAATCATCAAACCTTGTCATTCTTTCCATATCAACACTATTCCAATCTACTTTAGTAATAAGTTTCGTTCTTTTATCCTCAACTATATTACTAAATATGTGACGTGGATGAGCAACATATAACAAATTTTCTTCTCCTGATATTTTAAGCAAATCAATTATTTGTTCCCTAGCATTATCATATAAATTATCATTACAAGGAATATCTACATATTGTATATCTTCTAACATAAAAAAAATCTCCTCACTATAATATATTCCATAAAATCGTTTTTTATAAAAAAACCGTTTCTTATTATACCATCTAAATTAAATTTTTGCAAAAAAAATAATCTTAATTTTACAGTAGTAAAATATAAGACTTCTCACCAATAGAAACTAAATCATTTTCTTTTTTTTATCTAAACCTAATCCTAATGTATAAAAATCATCTAAGTTAAAATAAGCTTGCGAATTCTCAACTTCACCATTAGAAATAACATCTGACAAAAAAGTAGCAGAATCCCTTTCTATTAACTGTTTCAAATAATCATATTGAGAAGAAAAATAGTCTTTTACAGGTTCTGTAATGTTATCAGGTACATAAGCAGCATAAAAATAATTATCATATTGATTATTTTTTATACTACAGCCATTAACAAGAAAAGAAAAGCCATAATTCGTCATTTTCACAATTTCTAAATAAAAATTAGTATCTTTACCCATTCTATATTGATAACCATAATTTTTAAACCAATCAGCATTAGCAACCTCATCATTAAAGTACTACCCATGTGACTTATAATTAGTATCACCTAACGCTAAATCACTAATGCCAAAAGAATAACTTTCGCCAAGAGGAGTTATAATTATACCTGCTACATCTTCTAACATATTATCCCAGCCTTCTCATTTTTTTATTAGATTTAATATGTGTTCCAATTATATCTGAAACATCTAATATAGTAATAAAAGCACTTTCATCCATATCATCAACTATTTTCTTTAACTCATAAATTTCAATTCTAGTTAAAACACAGTAAAGTACCTCTTTTTGTCCACTAATTAAGCCCTTACCTCTTAAAGTAGTTGTTGTCCTACCCAATCGTTTATATATTTCCTTAGAAAGAGTAGTTCCCTGTTCAGTAATTATTAAAGCTGCTTTAGCCTGTTCTAAACCTTCAGATATAAAATCTATTACTTTAAACGTTATAAAATACGTAAGTAATGAATACATCGCTCTATCAAGGCCAAAAATAAATCCAGCTACAGCATAAATAGCCAAATTAAACAACAAAACAATTTGACCAACAGATAGGTTTGTTTTTTTGCTTATAACTAAAGCAACAGATTCCGTTCCATCTAAACAACCACCAAATCTTATAACAATACCAGTACCAACGCCAAGCAAAATACCACCAAATACCGTGGCTAAAAGCATCTCTTCTGTAGCTGGCTCTACAAGTTCAAAAAGACTAAGTGAAAGTGAAAAAAGAATCATAGAATAAATAGATCTTAACAAAAAGCCCTTACCAAGATTTTTATATCCAACAAAGAAAAATGGAATACTTATAACTAAAACCAAAAAACTAAGTGGAATAGAAGTAAGCTTTGATACGATGATAGATATACCAGTTACTCCCCCATCCAAAATAGTGTTATCTATTAAAAATGCCTCTAAAGCATAAGAAGAAATAATTGTACCAATCGTAAGCATAACAATATCAATTACTTCCTTCATAACATTATTTTTGATGGTATCTTTCACTATAATCACTACCCTTTACTTCTTTAAATTAAAACTATCACAACAAATATTTCTTGTCAAGAAAAAATCTATTATGATATTAAAACAAAACGAGTAGTTTCATTACTATAATTACTTCCATGCCAACCACCTACACTAAAAATACCTGCATTTATATTATCATCTTTATCAGCTCCACGGATAATCCACGGATAATCACTTCGAATAAAAGACACAGCATCGGAATAAAAACCGCTTGTACCAAAACTTTCATCATACAATTCTGATAATCCATGTCCATAACAGACATCGTTATTGCAAGCACTTTGCGAATTCATAATATTAGAGGTTTTTATATCAGCACTTTTATAAAAATTATAATACTTAGAATTAGGTAAAGCTATGCCTTCTATAATATTACCATCTTTATCTTTTCCACTAAAACCTGAAAGTGAACCTGATATAGGCATATTACTATCATCTGGATATAGTAAAACACCCATTATATAATCCCAGGCCCCACCACTAACATCATATATACCATAAATATTTCCTGTTGTAGATGCTCCACCTCCGCAAGAGCCCACTTTCTGACCATTTACAAGATTTCTATTTTTTAAATCATTATAAGAACATTGTTCATTCCTAGTAGTGGATCCCGAAATACCATTACTACTTCCCGTAATATAATCATTCGACTTATTTTGATAGATTTCTTTATATTCATCACTATAATCATTATTGCCATATTTACCATAGCGACTTTGAGATAGATAAGCCATTGCTCCCCACTCATCATTCTTCATCATATGTAAGTCACCATCGTCTTTACTAAAGCCATAAGTAGAATAATTATTTAGCTGCATACTCCTAGATGCATAGAAAAAACTACTAATTAATTGATTTCTTAAAGATGCTCTACTAGGTAAAATAGTTATATTACTACTATTGCAAGATATATCTACACAAGCATTTTTTGATGGAGTTAAAAAACCAGTAATTTCGAATTTTCCTATCCAAATACCTTTTCTAGTTATTGTATCAAAATTAAATGCCTCATTAGTTCTATAGTTATTTATATTACTTCCCCTATATTTACCAGAACCCAATTCCATTTTATCACTTACAAATTTTATATCAATTGCTCCTGGTAACTCTTTTGTCGGAGTAGTATTTCCAAAACTTGCTCTTCCCAAATATCTATCATTTTCACTTTTTATTGTATAAGAATATCTTGGTATCCACACCCACATGGTATTAAAAGTACCATTAGCTATAATTTCTCCAGCATCAGCTTTAAGAAAATAATCTCTCTTCTTAGTTTCATTAAAGTTATACTTAAATAAAATATTATCATCACTTATAGAATTATTTTGTACTTCCTCCTTAGATGTTTCTCTATCATATAAACTTATATTAGTAACTGTCATATTTAAAGCCGAAACAAAAGTACTAAAACCAGGATTACCTCCCATATAAAAAGGCATATCTGAGACTGTCATAACTGATGAATTATCTAATTTAAGGAAAAAGGAAATAAATGTATCATCGTACTTTATGTATAAATTCAAAGTATCATCATAAAAAGTTGCTGTTACATCATACCACTTATCTAATTCTATAGTAAAATTTGGAGCCAATTCTCTATAGGTTGTACCATCATGAATAGCAAAAGCTATTTTTCTATTATTTTTAATTAATAAATACATTCCTGCTGTCTCAGCATTACCTATTATATAGCCACTAGCAGATTCTGGAACAGCATTAAGTTTCATTCTTACATTTACAGAAAAACTATTTTTAAAATCATATCTCACATAGCCACAATCTATATAATCATCTACTCCATCAAAAGAGGCCTTA
>CANQEF010000056.1 GCA_947594675.1 uncultured Bacilli bacterium | reverse complement strand
GTTTGATTGATTACATTCTGCTGCACAGTTGATATAGGTTTTTGAATAACTGCCTGTTGAGGACGAGGAATATTCGGTGGACTAACTTGCTGCTGCAAATTAACTTTTCCTTGAGTTTGAGCTACCTGCTGTTGAGGCTGAGTAGGAGTAGGCATCTTTGCTTGAGTACCTTGCTGTCCACTCAATTGATTATTTACTAGAGACTTTTGCTGATTTATAGTACTAGAAGTATTAGAATTAACACTAGCACTAGCACTATTATTTATATTATTACCATTACCATTATTAGATACAACAATTTTTGGAATAGGGGAATTTTGTTTTACTACAGGTTGTACTGTCTTATTAACACTAACTTGATTATTTGTTTTTATTTGAGGTATTCCACTATTAGTAGTTGGACTTATCTGTTTTTTTGCCATAGCCTGTTGACTAACATCTTTTTGATTTACAGAATTTGCATTAATTTTTGGAATACCAATCGTTGTTTTAGGACTATTATCCTTTACACTAACTTCCTTATTAATATTATTATTCTGAATAGGAGCCTGTGCTTTTGCTTGGACTTGGACTGCATCAGTACTCTTATCTCTATTAATTTCTAATAAGCTATCACTTTCTTCTTCATTTTTTTCTTCTTCTTTTTTCTCTACTTTAGGCATAATTATTGATAGCTCTTGTTCATAATTTTCATCATCTTCATTTTCAATTTCAATAACACGATATACTTCTTCAAACGAAGTTTTTCCCTCTAAAACTTTTATCAAAGCATCTTGCAACATAGTAATAGTCTTTCCCGTATATACCATTTTAGCAAGCTCTTTCTTTTCAACTTTATCATTATTTAAAGCACTTCTTATATCATCATCTAGCTCCAAAACTTCATGAAAAGCAAGACGACCATGATAACCATGTCTACAATGCTCACATCCTTTAGGATTAGCATCCCATATTGTTTGAATATCCTGGTGAAGAAACTTCTTGAAAATCTTTTGTTCATATTTAGTAGCATCTCTTTGAATACGACAATCTTTGCATATTTGCTTAGCCAAACGCTGAGATATAATTCCTGTTAAAGCCGTCGATAGCAAATAACGTTCTACATCCATATCAAGTAAACGCTCAATAGTCGCTAATGAGTTATTCGTATGTATTGTTGACAAAACTAAGTGACCAGTAATAGATGCACGTACTGCAATTTGGGCTGTTTCTGAATCACGAATCTCTCCAATCAAAATTATATTAGGATCTTGACGTAAAATAGAACGTAAAGCTGCCGCGAAAGTCATTCCAATTTCAGAATTTACTTGTACTTGATTAATTCCTTCAATATTCATTTCTATTGGGTCTTCAACCGTAATAATATTAGTCTCCGGTTTATTAAGCCCTTGTAAAATAGAATAGTTAGTTGTTGATTTACCAGAACCAGTAGCACCTGTAGTTAAAATTATTCCATTAGGAATTGCCATCATACGTTTAATTTTTTCCAAATTTTTAGGATGAAATCCCAAAGTTTCAATACCTGATAGACTACGACTATAATCCAAAATACGAATAACAACTTTTTCTCCTTCATTTACCGGTAAAGAAGAAACACGCATATCCAAATAAACATCTCCAAAAGTACCTTTAATAGCTCCATCTTGTGGTAAACGTGATTCTGTAATATTCATATTAGCTAACAACTTTAAACGAGTAGTTAAATTTCTTTCATAAGCCTTAGGAATAAATGTATAATCTTGACAATCACCATCTATACGAAACCTAACCATCATACCATCTTCTCTAGGATCAAAATGAATATCTGATGCATTATGTTTAGATGCAGCAATTATAATATAATCTGCAATCTGCGTAATAGGAGTTTTAGCAAAATCAAAAGAAACCATAAAACTTTCTGTTCCTTTTGATACTCTTTTTACATCATATGAAACCATTTTTTCAACCCCTTTGTCTACTTTACTATGGTATTTTACTATATTTTATTATATAATAAATTAAACACAATAGCAAGAAAAAGAAGGGAATATTATTTATGAAAAAATTAAATAATAAAGGCTTTGTCCTAGTAGAAACTCTAATCGTATCAGTCTTTTTAGTAACGATCTTTTCTATCCTCTATAACAATTTTTATCCCTTGATGGGTGAATATGAAAGAAGAGAAAGTTTTGATGATATAGATAGTAAATATGCTATTTATTGGATAAAAAGAATGGTACAAGACAGTTATTATAATCTTGATAAAACTGCTATTTCTAATAATAAATACGTTGAATTTAGTTGTAACAATTTCTCTGATACTAATAAAAAAGCTATATGCAATGAAACAATTAAAAGAGTAAGTACTACCCAAATATATATAATTGACTTTATAACAGTAAATTTTAAAAATAAAATTAGAAATAATTCTTCTTTTAAAGATGGAATAAGAGATTATGTTTTATACTTACCAGAATATACTATAGGCTCTTTAAATGGAGCACAATATCGTTTAGTTGCAGAATTTCATAATACTAAAGATGATAATGACTTTTATACTTATGCAACAATTGAGGTGAAAAAGTAATGAAAAAATTAAATAATAAAGCTATGACAACCATAGAAATATTAATTTGCTTTGTTTTAGTAGCAATTATCTCAGTATCTATTTATACAACTATATCTTCTTTTAACAATAAACAAAATATTGAATCATTTAAAGAAAAAATTTATACTTATAAAAATACTTTAACTAAATTAATTCAAGATGATTTAATAAAAAAAGGACTTATAAGTGCTAACTATACAATAAATAATGGCATATACACCGTTAATATGAATTATCGTGATAACACATCTAAAACACTAATTATTACTAGAAAATTAGCTATGGATTATAATGAGGCTTTAACAAATACTTCTGGTACCAAGCAAAACGATGTTTTTATGATTGAATATGATGGTATAGAATATCCAATTCCTGACTTGGGTGAATATAAAAATAATAGAGGCGAGATTATAAAAGACCTTCGTATTAATAATATTATCTTAAGTACTGAAAATAATGTTTTAGCAATTTACATTGGCTTTTATCATCCAGATTTATCAACTCGTTATGGTATTAATATTGTATGTCCCATTAATTCTTTTTAAAAAGTGTAAAGTAATAAGAAAATTATTATAGAAAGTACTGTCCCTATAATTCTTCCTTTAAGAAAACTTCTATATTTTATCGGAGTCTCAGCAATGATACTTTTTACTTGCATATGAATACTAATTCCTCCTAATGATAAAAAAATAAGTGCCAATAATGCTTTTTTAAAAATATTATTTATTAATGATAAAGAAGATATTCCCTTAGTTAAATCAAATATGCCATTTATTATAACATAGCTATCTACATTCAAAATAAGATATTTATTTATAATAGAGGATATTAAATAGAAAAAAATGGCTGTTCCATATATTAATACAATTACTTTTAAACTCTTATTTATAGCCTTACTTAAAGCAGTAGAAAAGTCTTTAACTTCAAAATAGTTAAATTCTATCTTATTATCTTTTTTTCTTGTTAAAAGAAAAATAATTAGATTACCAATAATTAAAGATAAATATATTTTTAAAGCCATAATTTTATTATTTAATACCATAGATACTGTTCCTAATACAAAAAGGGGATTAGGAAAATGACTTGACATAACTATATAATTAGCCTCTTCATCAGTAATAAGTTTTTTTTGCCATAATTCTTTACTGTAGTTGCAACCACTAGGAAAGCCACTTATTAAACTCATGAAAAATATATATAAAGAGGCTGTATTTAATCTTAATTTACTAGAAATAATCTCTATCAAACCATATTCTATTAGTAATGAAGAAATAGTAAAAAAAATGAAATTTGCTGGAAATAGCTTAGTAAAAAAAAGATTAGTATATTCAACAATATTTTTTATAATTAAAGAGGCATTTATTAAATAAAGAATTAAAAGTAAAAATAAAAAGCAAAGTATAATAATTCTTTTTATAGTTTTATTCATATTTCTCCTTTTATTTGTTATAATTAGATAAGGGTGATAAAATGTTTAAGAAATTTTTTAAGGAACTAATTGAATATATCAAAGAAGAAAAATTCTTTTTAATAGGTTTAGCCCTTTTTTTCATTATATTCAATTACCCGGTAGATTATTATATTATTACTGGTGGAGGTGCCAGTGATGTAGGTAGTCGTATAAAAATAGAAAATGCCTATGAAAGTAAAGGAAGTTTCAACATGTGTTATGTTACTGAATTAAAAGCTACATTAGGATTATATTTACTTAGTTATATTATTCCAAATTGGGATTTAGATAAAATATCTAATTATCAGTATGATGAAAATGAATCGATAGAAACTATTGATTTTAGAGGAGAATTAGATTTAAAAGAATCTAATAGTGCTGCAACTAAATGGGCTTATGAATTGGCTAATAAAGAAGTAGAAGAAAAAAGTAGTACTATATACGTAATAGCAACGTTTGAAGAATATAAAACTCCTTTAAAAGTAAAAGACGAAATAATTTCAATTGATAATGAAAAAATAGATAGTAATGAGCAATATAAAAATATATTAAGTAAGTATAAAAAAGGTGATGTAATTAAAGTTAAAGTAAAAAGAAATAATAAGATAAAAGAACTTGACTGTAAATTACATGAATCAGAAGGCGTTACTATTTTAGGAGTAGTTTTACAAAATTATACTAGTTATAAAACAAATCCTAAATTAGAAATTAATTTTAAAAAAACAGAATCTGGTCCATCAGCTGGCTTAATAACTACTTTAGATATTTATAATAAGTTAACTAAAAAAGATTTAACTAATTTAAAAGTAGCTGGTACCGGAACAATAGAATTAGATGGCTCAATTGGTACGATAGGTGGTGTCAAATATAAACTAATAGGTGCCGCTAAAAAGAAAATGGATATTTTTCTTGTACCTAGTGGTGAAAATTATGAAGAAGCAATAAAAGTAAAGAAAGAAAAAAAACTTGATATTAAAGTAATAGGAGTAAAAACAATACAAGAGGCTATTTCAACATTAGAAAAATTAAACAAAACTAATTAATTTAACTTTTCCCATAATTTCCCATAATTTTATAATAATTTTTACACAATTAAGTTATACAATTAGTACAGAAAGGAGGAAAAATATTAGAAAAAAAATTAAATTAGTCAAACTTCGATCTTTAAATAGATTATGATAGAATAAGAGGAGGACTGATAGAAGATAATATAGTTTAATCGGAGGATAGAATTATGTATACAATTGTCTTAGTTGAAGATGAAGAAGCTCTTTCTAATTTAATAAAAATTTATTTAGAAAGGGAAGGCTATAATGTAATATGTTTTGAAAAAGGCAAAGAAGCTATTGATTATATAGGTAAAAAAAGTAATTTATGGATTTTAGATATTATGCTTAAAGATGATATTAATGGCTATGATATTATAAAAAAGATTAGACAAAATGATGAAAATGTTCCAGTTATATTTACTTCTGCAAGAGATCAAGAGCTAGATAAAATTCTTGGTTTAGAATTAGGAAGTGATGATTATTTAACTAAACCTTTTTCTACAAAAGAGCTCGTATTAAGAGTTAATAATATTATCAAAAGGGTATATAAAAAATCTGATAACAATACTATTATTTATGAAGATTACCATATTGACTTAGAAAAAAGGGAAGTTACTCTTGATGAAAAAGATATAAAAGTAACAACTTTAGAATTTGAGTTATTGATATTGTTTCTAAAAAATAAAACTAAATGTTTTACTAGAGAAGAAATATTAAATAGTATTTGGGGAAATGATTACTTTGGAACAGATCGTGTCGTTGATGATGCCATAAGAAGATTAAGAAAGAAGATGCCTAAACTTAACTTAAAAGCTGTTTATGGCTATGGGTATAGGCTATCATGATATATCGTAAAAGCAAACTAGGTAAACAACTTATTTGGCTAGTGGGTATTGCCTTTATGGTTTTGTTCTTATCATTAGGCGTTATTTTACCTAAGATTTTAGTACCTGTAATTGAATCTAATATTTATAGATATTTAAGTGAACCTTTAAAAGTAATTGATACTAATTTTGATAAAAAATTATTAAATACAGAAGTTGCTTATATATATGTTTTAAATGATGAAATTAGAACAAGTGACAATTTGGAATCAGTAATTAAAATAGATGATATAAGTAAATTAGTAAAGAAAATGACTAATTCACATGGTAAAGTAATTTATGAAAATAAAAATTATTACTATTATGTTTTAAATGATGAACACTTAAAAAAAATAGCTCTTTCTAATGACAATTACGTTAATAAGATTAAAGCTGCTATACTTAGTGCTATCTTTCCAATAGTCTTAGGAACCTTTTTACTGATTGGATTAATACTAGTTTTATGGTCTTCAATTGTTGTAAGGAAGATCGATAAATTAAAAAATAAGATTGATAATATTGATAATCAAGATTTTAATCATAAAATTGATTTTGAAACAGATGATGAAATTAGATCTTTGGCCTTGGCAATAGAGGATATGCGAATCTCCTTAATAAATCAAGAAGAATATCGTAATCAAATGTATCAAAATATATCGCATGATTTTAAAACACCTCTCACAGTTATAAAATCATATATAGAAGCTGTCGATGATAACGTTGAAAATGTAAATGATGCTTTGAAAGTTATTAAGCAGCAAACTGAAAAACTAGAACAAAAAGTTCACTCACTTCTTTACTTAAATAAACTTGATTATCTCAAAAATTCAAAGATTGAAATTGTTCCCATTAATATGACTTCTATTGTCAATGAAGAAGTAGAAAAATTTAAATTTGTAAGAGATTTAAAATATATTGTTGATATTGATAAGAAGTCAAAATTTTTTGGTACGGTCGAACATTGGGAAACAATTTTAGATAATATTTTATCTAATTTTTGTAGATATGCAAAAACTACCATAAAAATAACGGCTAAGCAAAATAAATTATTTCTTTACAATGATGGAGAAAATATAGCTGATGATTTACTTGATGGAATCTTTACTCCGTTCCGCAAGGGAATCAAAGGCGAGTTTGGTCTTGGCCTATCTATTGTTAAGAAAACGCTTAATCTAATTGATTATGATATTTCAATCAAAAATCAGAAAAAAGGAGTTGTCTTTATTATCGTAAGAAATGTAAGACAAAAGAATTAAAATTGTGGAAAAAACTCCACAATTTTTTGTTGACAAATTAAGACGGGGGGGGGGTATAATCTTATTATAAAATAAGGAAATTGTTGACAATTTGGTGGTGGAAAAATGGATAGTAGGAAACTTAAAGTTATAATTATTTCTTCTTTAGGTGTAGTTTTATTTTGTTTAGCAGTAGGTTATGGTG
>CANQEF010000055.1 GCA_947594675.1 uncultured Bacilli bacterium | reverse complement strand
AAAAAAAATGGATAATACATTTTTCTCTATCTTTTACCTATTTTTTTCTTTATAATTTATTTTACTCTTTTTTTCTGAAATATTTTTGAATTTATACTCTTGTCTATTAGTAATATAAAACACAAAAGCACATAATAGCTATGTACTCTTTTTTGTTAACTTAATATAAAGTAATTAATATAATAATGATTTTTTATAATTATTTACTTAAATTAAATTTTTTTGGTAGAATTATTTTCATTCATTGCATCCTCTAAAACGCCTAATTTTTGAAGAGCTAATTCTAATTCTTGATCAGATAAAGACTCTACATAATTTTCAGCTGTCTGTGCTTCAGCAAACTTTCTTAAAACAGCATCATGCTTATAACATTGATAACCATATGTAGAAGTTAAAGCTGAATATGAACCTATTATTGTACCAAGATGTTTTTTATCAATTTCTCCTTCATCTGTTAAAGTAAAGTTTGTACTTCCATAAGCTGTAGTTGATGGCATTAAAGATGTCGTTGTTTCAAACACATTATACATATTAAATTCTCATTCCTTTCTGTTTATTTATTGTATTATTAGAAGATATTTGTTCTTCTATTAATTTTTTTAATTGTTCCAATTGCTCTTTAGTTTTTATACTTTCAATAATATTGTCAATAGTTGGCACATTTTTTAACTCATGATGTCTATCAGCTATCAGTTTATTCGCTTGCTCAAATTTTTTGACATTTCTTTTTGTATTTCTTATTTGAATTTGCTCTAGTTTTTCTTTTTTTTCAGCAAGACGATATAAATTATGATTTTGAATATTTACGCATTCAAAATTTATGAACATACTTAATAATTCGAATGGTATGAATACCATTGCTTGAGTAATACCAACTAAACTTATTAAGCATAAGATAATTGTAATTACAAAATCATTTTTTAGACCTTTCTTGTGAATGTCTTTATTCCATTTTAAATATTCTATTATTTCTAATGGTCTTTTCATATTTAAGTGATAATTTCTATTGATTTCTTGATTATACTCTTTATGAGCTAATTCTTTTTGAAGATTAGCATTTTTTATTATTCTTTCTTTTTCATACTCTGAGTGTATTTTTTTAATTTTTCGATTTTTCTGCCAATCAATAAATTTATCATGGTATTTTAAGTATTTAGGAAAAAATTTTTTTAGAATTTTGTATTTCCATCTTTCTACTTTAAAAACTAATTTTTGAAATTTTGCTGCACCTAATTTTTCAGTAATAATTATTTTATCTTTATTGCTTAATTCATGATGGTACAGCTTTACTAAAAGTGGATATTTACTTTTAATCTTCTGTATTAAGTTTTTTTCTAAAAAATTATTTGGCATAAGAACCCCTCTTTTTCTTAATGCTTTATATTGTACCACATATCTTCTTATAAATCAATGAAAATATTTTAATGATAAGGCAAAAGCTCATTTTTCTCAATTTTTTTTCTAAATGCAACCCTCTTATTATAAAAGATTGTGTTTAACTTAAAAAATGGTTTAGTTGTCTTTGTTTTTAGGTAACTGTTGCATTTACTTTGGAATTAACCCCTATAAGAAAAAAGTGTCTTTTTTGAAAACACTTTTTTTGATTGAATTGCATTTATTTTATTTAAAATTAGTATTTATTTTTAAATATGATTTTCGTTAAATATAGGCCTTCAGGTGGAGCAGTTTTTCCTGATTTACTTCGATCCTTACTTAGTAAAATTTTTTCCACTTGTTCTGGGGATAATTTTTCTTCACCAACTTTTATTAATAGTCCGACCATATTTCGTACTTGATATCGTAAAAAACCGGTACCTTTGAAAGTGAAAACTATTAAATTATTTTTTTTAGATATGCTTGCTTTAGTAATTTTTCTAATGCAATTTTCTTTGTTTTTATTTTCAGTAGCAAAAGCTCTAAAGTCATGAGTTCCCTTAAAATAATTTATAGCATTCTGCATTTTTTCAATATTTAAAGCATGATTATATTGAAATACATAATTTCTTTGGATGGGATTATATTCTCCAATATTTAAGTAATACTTATATTCTTTTTCTTTAACATCATAACGAGCATGAAAAGTACTGCTTACTATTTTAGTTTCTATTACATGAATATCTGAAGGTAGATTACTATTTAGAGCTCTTTTTAAATTTTTTTCTGTTATAGATACATCGATATCACAATGAGCACATTGACAAAGAGCATGGACTTTTTTATCAGTACGTCCTGTTGCGGTTAAAGATGTTTTTCTATTAGCATTTATTTTTGTTAAGGCCTCTTCCAATTTTTGTTCAACAGTTACTTTATTAGGTTGTTTTTGAAAGCCAAAATAGTTTGTTCCATCATAGCTAAATTTTATTAAAAAGCGCATAACATTGATCCTTTCTAAACATGTTTATAAATGTCCTTTATAATATCTCTTATATCTTTATGATAATCTAATTTTACTTTTTTCTTTGTCTTAGCAAGATATGTAAACTCCACTATTGGTGGTATTTCTATTTTATTTTTTTTAAGGATTTCTACTTTTTTAGATAATTCATTTGTTGGAATATTGATTAAGTTATTTTCATTTAAAATGATAGTTTGGTTAGTGTATTTATAAATATAATTTGTATTATCTGTAGAAATAATAATCGTTTTCTGATATTTTTCTTGTAGTTTTAAAAGTAGATTTATTATTTTTTTTTCATGGTGTAAATCAATTCCTACAAATGGCTCTTCTAGTATTATAATGTTTGGATTTAATAGAAGAATATTAGCTATTAGGATTAACTTTTTTTCAAGATAAGATAAATCTTTTATAAATTTATTTAAATATTGGGAAGATAAATTAACTATTTTTAATGAATCTTTTAATTTTTTATAAGTATCGGAAAAGCTTAAGTCCTTTAATTGAATTTGTGTAATAAAAAAGTCTTTAACTGTAAGTTTATAGTAAGAAGAGGCAATTGTTCTTGGTACTATACCTATTCTTCTTCGAAATACTTTAATATTTTCTTTAGTAATTTTATTGTCTCCTAGTAAAAAAGTACCTTTCTTTAGGGATTGCAAGCTAAGGATAGAAATAAATTCCTCTTTTTGAGAACCTGCTAGTCCAACTATGGAAGAAGTAGGAATTGTGATGTTAATTTTTTTATCAAAAAAAGGATAATTTTTTAAAGCTATTTCCATAATAAATTTACCATCCTATTCATATCTAATTCTATATTTTTAACTAGTTCATAATCCTTTAACTTAACTGATAAATCAATCATAAATGGTAAGTCTAAACCAATTTTATTTAATAAATTGTCTTTTTGCAAAACTTCTAATGGTGGTCCTTGTAAATAAATTGAATTGCCACTAATTACATATAAATAATTAGCATAGAGTGTTTCTTCTAGATTGCTAGTTGTCATTATAATTGTTATTTGTTTTTTAGCTTGATATTTTTTTATTACTTTAATAACTTCTAAGAATTCTTGCTTATTAAAAAAGCAGCCTAAATCATCAAGTATTATTATTTCAGGGTTTTCTAATAGAATTAATAGTAGTTTTATTTTAATTAAAATATTTTCTTTCAAAGTAGAAAATGGTAAATCTTTATAAGTCGTTAGATTAAATTCTTTTAATAGACAATTATATTCTTCTTTATTTTGCTTATTTAAATAATTTAAAATTTCTTCTTCAAGGCTATTATAAAGAAAGTTAATTTCTGTTGGTATTATGCATTTAACCTTTTTTAAAAACTTATCAATATTTCTTTCATTAACTGGTTCATTATTAAAAATAAGTTTATCTTTTATAAAAATTTGACCACTTAAAATTCGAATTAATGTAGTTTTTCCACAATTATTAGGACCTGAAATAGAAATAAATTCTTCTTTAGGAAAAGAGATATTTAAATTTGAAAATATATTTAAATAACTAAGATTTTCGACGTTAAGAATTTCTTTCATAGACTTTTATATAATCAATTTATGAAAAGTTTTAAAACTATAATTGATTAATCCTTTCTATTTATTTTTTATTTTTCACGCAAATAAACTATTGTGGATTTAAAAGTTTAAATTATTTTGTAAACTGATTTTCGCAATTTAAGGCTAGAGTTTTTTACTTCAATACTAGCTTTTTAGCTATAATATTTGCCTCTTTGCTTTCGAGAATATTAGATATTTCTTCTTCATTATATTCGTTAAATACACAGGTGCTTGCAAAATTCCAAAGTGCATCTTTCAAAAAGTCCTGATTCCAAGTTAATTCTTCTATTATTTCATACGTTGAGTGATTTTCATAAAAAGTACTATGTTCAATAAAAACATCTATTTCTTCTAAATTATCTTTCTTTGAATAATATTTAGATGTTGCATAATCTATTTTACCTATTTCAAGTACTAAATAAATAGCATTATTATAGTCTAGTTTTACTAAATTTCTAATATATCCTAAAATGTTTGCTACTATTGCCGCTTTAAAGTCTATTCCAATTATTTCATTTTGATATTTTTCTCTTTCAATTATAAAATTAATTAAAGTATCAATAGTTATTAAATTATTATAAGAATCTAAATCATATTTATGTACTTTTGAAAAAGACATTAGAAAATTATTTTCTACTTCGGTTAATGATTTTATTATCATTGATTTGCCTAGGTAACTCATGCTATTAAACTTCTGTGATTCTAATAATATATTTGCTAATAATTTAGGATCATCATATACACTATCTTGTAAATCATAGTAGTCTTCAATATCATTTAAAATTCCAAATGTATCTTCATTTAAATCAGAATTTGTACATTCTTTTTGATAATAAGAACACATTTTATAGGCATCTAAATAGGCAATTATTAAAAGATATTTAATCATTATGTTTTCCGGTTCATCTTCGGAAGATTCATCTAAAGTATCATAAATAGTTGATAAGTGCGAATAGATGGCTGTTTGCTCATCCATACCAAAAAATGCACCCTCTTCTATCCATTTTTTTATAATGCTACGAACAGTCTTATTATAATTTTTCATTAACTTATCCCCCTTAAGTTTTTATTATATAACAAAAATTAATTATTGACGTTTTCTTTTTTGAATATGATAAATAATATTAAGTAATAATTCTTCTGAAGCAAAGCGACTAAAAAATTTGGCTAATTTCATCTTTATTCCTGGTATTATAAGCATTTTATTTTTAAACATTTTTTTTATAGCATATTCGGCTACGTAGTCACTAGATAAAGGTTTTACACTAAAAGTTACATTTGCTACATTATTAAAGTTTGTATCTACTGGACCTGGACATAAAACTGATATGTGAACATTAGTATTTTTTTTCTTTTCTTCGTAATAGAGTGCAGAAGTTAGTTGATATACATATGACTTAGTAGCATAATATGTAGCCATTAATGGGCCAGGTTGAAAAGCTGCTGATGAAGCAACATTTAAAATATATCCAAAATTCTTTTTTTCCATATCTTTTAAAATTGATTTTGTCAAAATATGAACAGCTTTAATATTTGTATCAATCATGTCTAATTCTTTATAAAGATCTGTTTCTGTAAAAAAGCCAAAGTCACCATAGCCAGCGTTATTAATAAGAATATCTATGTCTTCTTTTTTTATAAAGGCATATAATTCTTTAACCTTTTGTTCATATGCTAAATCAGCTACAATTATAGTCACTTTAGTTTTTAATGATTCTTGCACTTCTTCTAGTTTTCTTTTATTTTTAGCTACTAATATAAGTTCATATTTTTCTTTAGCTAATAGTCTTGCGAATGATAGTCCTATCCCAGATGAGGCTCCCGTTATTAGTGCTTTCATAATTCACCTCTATTCGTTTCTAAATAAAATTATACAATAATTAGGCCAAAAATAAAAGACAGATATTAGTGCCTTTTATTCTAATTGATAATTTTTTATATTAATTACTTAGTTTTTTTCTCTTTCTTAGGTGCTTTTTTTTCTTTTTTATCTTCTTGTTCTTCTTTAGTTTCATCTATAAATTTTAAAACTACCATTAATACACCATCTCCACGTCTTTCTGATAATTTTAAAATTTGTGTATATCCACCATTACGATTTTCATAACGTTTAGCTAAATCATAGAATATTTTATCCACAATTTTTTTATCATTATGTAAAAATGCTAATGCTTTACGACGAGAAACTAAATCTCCTTTTTTTCCATAAGTAATCATTTTATCAACAAATTTGCGTACTTCTTTAGCTCTAGTTTCAGTTGTAGTAATACTTTCGTTTTCAATCAATTGTTTAGTTAAAGTCGCAAGCATACTTCTACGATGTTTATTATCTACTCCTAATTTTCTATATGCCATAGTTTTTTCCTCCTTCTAATTAGTCATCATCACGTAAGATTAAACCCATGTCTCTAATTTTATCAAGTACTTCCTTAAGTGACTTTTTACCTAAATTACGTATTTTCATCATATCAGATTCACTCTTATTTACTAAATCTTGTAGAGTATGGATTCCTGCTCTTTTTAAACAATTATAAGCTCTTACTGAGAAATCTAAATCTTCAATAGATGTTTCTAAGGCTTTTACTTTTGGATCTTCTGTTTTTTCAATCATCATGCCACTTACATCAGCAATTGTTGATAAATCAGTTAAAATATTTAAATGTTCAATCAAGATACGTGAAGCCAAAGCAATAGCTTCTTCAGGCTTAATAGAACCGTTTGTCCAAACATCTAATATTAATTTGTCATAACTCTCATCTTGACCAACACGAGCATTTCCTACTTCATAAGATACTCTTTCAATTGGAGAATATAATGAATCAATAGCTATTTCGCCTGCTTTTTTAATGTCATGAATTTTCTTATTATCTTCACTTCTAACATAACCACGACCATTAGTAACAGTCATTTGCATATTTAAACTTGCACCTTTAGATAAAGTGCAAATTACTTTATCTTTGTTGATTACTTCAACATCGGCATCACATTCAATATCACCAGCAGTAACTTCGCCTTCTTTAGTTGTATTAATACGTACAACTTTTGGTTCTTGAGAATAGTTTTTAAATACTACTCCTTTTAAATTTAATATAATTGTAGTTACGTCTTCATAAACTCCTTCGATAGTTTGAAATTCATGTAAAACGCCTTCAATTTTGATACTACTAATTGCACTTCCTGGTAAAGATGATAACATAACTCTTCTTAGAGCATTACCGATTGTAGTACCAAATCCTCTTTCTAATGGTTCTAATTCAAATCTTCCATAAAAATTGCTTTCTATAGAATCAGTTATTTTATAAATTGGTTTTTCAAATTGTAACATGAAACTAACCTCCCTTTACTTTTTTTTTACAAGCCTTTTTTTATCCACGTGGACGTTTTGGTGGACGACATCCATTGTGTGGTATTGGTGTAACATCTGCGATAGCGGTTACTTCTAATCCTGCAGTTTGCAATGAACGAATTGCAGTTTCACGTCCTGGTCCTAAACCTTTAACACGGACTTCAACTTTACGCATTCCCATATCAAAAGCAGTTTTTCCTGCAGCTTCAGCAGCCATTCCAGCAGCAAATGGAGTTGATTTTTTACTTCCTTTAAAACCTATTGCACCAGAGGAAGCCCAACTTATAACATTACCATCTTTATCTGTAATTGTTGTAATGGTATTGTTGAAAGTTGAATGAATATGAGCTATACCTTCAGGTACATTCTTTTTAACTTTTTTCTTTCTTGTTTTATAAGCCATAAGTCTTACCTCCTTTATATTTTTT
>CANQEF010000054.1 GCA_947594675.1 uncultured Bacilli bacterium | reverse complement strand
AGGTATCATTTCTAAAAAATTTCTTGGTATCATTTCTAAAAAATTTCTTGGTATCATTTCTAAAAAGGATTAACACTCTAAAAATAAGTATTTACAAAAAAAACTTTGTTTGCTATAATACAATCGAGTATTTTAATACTCCTTGCTATCGCTGATAGCCATATGTCCAAAAGGAGGTGCAAAAGAATGAATAAATATGAAATAACATTCATCATAAGACCTGATATTGAAGAGGCACAAATTAAAAAGATTGCAGAAGATATGAAAAAGGTTTTAACTGATGGAAAAGCTAATATCATTGAAGAAAAAGCAATGGGTCAAAGGGAATTGGCTTATGAAATAAATAAGTTTCAAACAGGATATTATTATTTATACGTAGTTGAAGCTTCTACAGAGGCTGTAAAAGAATTTGATCGTGTTGTTAGAATTAATGAAAATCTACTTCGTCATTTAATTGTAAAAGTAGAAGAAAAATAAGAGGTATTGTTATGAATAAAGTATTTTTAATAGGAAGATTAACTAGAGACCCAGAATTAAGATACACTGGTAGTAATATCCCAGTTGCTACATTTTCTCTTGCAGTAAATAGAAATTTTTCAAATCAACAAGGAGAAAGAGAAACTGATTTTATTAATATTGTAGTTTGGAGAAAACAAGCAGAAAATGTTAAAAATTATTTATCTCAAGGAAGTCAGGTTGCCATAGATGGACGTATTCAAACAAGAAGTTATGACGGAAATGATGGTAACAAAAGATATGTAACAGAAGTTGTAGCTGACAATGTCGAATTCTTAGGCTCAAAAAATTCCTCAAATAATTCTAATAATAGTTCTCCATCATCTAATAATACTGAGCCAACACCTTACGACTTTGGAGATGCCCCAGAATCAAAGGGAACAGACATTGACAGCAATCCATTTGCCGATTTTGGTGCCAGTATTGAAATTAGTGATGATGAATTACCATTCTAATAAGGAGGAAACAAAAATGGCAGAATTTAACCGTAGAAAGAAAAAAGTTTGTATGATGTGTGCTGGTAAAACTGTAGATTACAAAGATCCAGAAACATTAAAAAGATATATAAATGAAAAAGGTAAAATTGTTCCAAGAAGAATTACAGGAAACTGTGCTTTACACCAAAGATATATTTCTCAACAAGTAAAAAGAGCACGTGCTATTGCTTTTTTACCTTATGCAAAATAATTGATATTACTAAAACCTTTATTATAATTTTAAAGGTTTTTTATTTAGCGATAATTTATTGACGAAGAAAAGATCGGCTACTAAACAAAAGAAAATCATCAAAGTAAGAGTAATTATCACCATTTTTAAGACCTAGTCTCATTTGATAATTAAAAACTCAAGTGCAACTTTTAGATAATCAGGTGATAAGTGATTAGACAAAAAGACATATTTATTATATAATAAAACTGTACTTTAAAGGAGGACTAAATGGGGATAATAAATGAACGTAAAAAGCTAAATAAAAAAATTAGACAAGCAAAAACTATCTTTTTAATGGCTCATAAAGACTTGGACCTAGATGCCTTAGGAAGTTCAATAGGCATGTATATGATTTTAAAAAGAAAAAGAAAAAAGTGTTATCTAATAATAGATGATAAGTTTCACGAATTAGGAGTAGAAAAAGTCTTAAGAGAATTAGAAGGATGTATTAATATAATAAAAAGTGACGATTTAGAAAAATACTTATATCCACGAAGTAATAAAAATCTTCTAATTATTCTAGATACCAACAAAGAAGAATTAGTACAAAATCCAAAAATCTTGAAAAAAATAGAAAATAAAGTAATAATAGATCATCACGAATTAGGAAAAACAACAATAAAAGATGCTTTATTAATAGATGATACCGATGCATCTAGTGTCTGTGAAATGATAACACAGCTAATCGAATATTACGATGTCGAAATAGAATCCTATTATGCTACAATAATTTTAGCAGGAATTGTTTTAGATACCAACAACTTTACTTTAAAAACAAAACCAGAAACCTATTATTCAGCCTATTATTTATCCAGTTTAGGAGGCAGTGCTAAAAAAGTTCAATATTTACTAAAACAAGATATAATAGAATACACAGAAAGACAAAAATTACTTGCTGGAATAGAAACAATTAATGGTAAAATTGCTTTCACTAAAGCAACTCCATACACAATATATCGTCGGGAAGACTTAGCTAAAATAGCTGATACATTACTATTTTTCAATAATATAGAGGCCTCATTTGTTATAGGTAAAATAGCTAAAGACACAATAGGAATCAGTGCTAGAAGTTTAGGAAATTTTGACCTAAGTAAAATTTTAGAAAAATTAGGTGGTGGAGGAGACAATTGTTATGGAGCCGCAAAATTTGAAAATACAACAATTAGCAAGGTTGAGCAACAATTAAAAAAATATTTAAAAGAAGAAGGCGAATAAAAATGGAAGTAATCTTTTTAAAAGATGTAAAAAATCAAGGTAAAAAAGGTCAAATAAAAAATGTAAAAGATGGTTATGCACAGAATTATCTTATAAAAAACGGATATGCCATAAAGAAAACAAAAGAAACTTTATCAAAATTATCTCATGAACAAGCAAAAAAAGCTCAAGAAGATGAAAATAATAAAAATAAAGCTCAATTATTAAAAGAAAAACTTTCCAAAGTAGTTTTAGAATTTAAAGTAAAAACAGGAGCTGGCGATAAAGTTTTTGGTAGTGTTACCACTAAACAAATAAAAGAAGAATTAGACAAATTGGGTTATAAAATAGAGAAAAATACAATTGAAATTTCTAATCCTATTTCTTCATTAGGATTTCATACTATAAAAATAAATTTGTATCCAAATATAATTGCCGAAATAAAAGTACATTTGATAAAATAAAAAAATAATAGGAAGTGATAGGATGCCTTTAAAAAACTTACCAAATAATTTTGAAGCAGAACAGTCAGTATTAGGAGCTTGTTTTCTTTCCCAATATGCTTTGCAAAAAGCAACAGAAAATTTAACACCAGAGGCTTTTTATAATGAAAAAAATGGTAAAATTTTTTCGGCTATGGAATCATTGATGGAAGAAAAAACTCCTATAGATTTGACAACTATAACTAGTTATTTAAAAAATAAAAATGAATTAAATGCCGTAGGTGGAGTAGAATACCTATCAGAAGTTTTAAACTTTGTTCCGACAGCAGCTAATATTGATTATTATATTAAAAATGTTGAAGAGGCTGCTATTTTAAGAAAATTAATTGAAACAGCAACAGAAATAGCCTCAGATGGATATCGTACCGATGAAACAGTAAATGAAATATTAGATAGTTCTGAAAAGAAAATTTTAAATATTGTTAAAAAGAGAAAATCAAGTGAATTTCGTACCATTAAAGAAGTTTTAGCGAAGACTCAGTCAGACTTAGAAAGATTATCTGAAAATAAGGGAGAAATTACAGGTTTAGCAACTGGTTGGTATGATTTTGATAAATTAACAACTGGCTTACATCCAAATGAATTTATTATAATTGCTGCTAGACCTGCCATGGGAAAAACAGCTTTTGCACTTAATTTAGCTACTCATGTTGCTATGGAGCAAGACAAAGCAGTAGCCCTATTTAACTTAGAAATGAGTGCCGAACAATTAGCGATGCGTATTTTATCATCACTTGGTCAATTAGAAGGTTTTAAATTACGTACTGGAAATCTTCTAAATAATGATTGGAAACGAATTAATGAGGCATCATCTCGTCTTTCAACAACCAACATGGTAATCGATGATACCCCAGGAATTACGATAGGCGAAATAAGAGCCAAATGCCGTCGTTTAGCTAGTAGTGAGCAAGGCCTAAGTCTCATTGTAATTGATTATTTGCAACTAATTTCTGGTGGTAAAAATTATGGAGCTAATCGTCAACAGGAAGTATCAGATATTTCGCGTAGTTTAAAAACACTTGCTATGGAATTAAATGTTCCTGTAATTGCGTTGTCTCAATTATCACGAAGTGTTGAAGGCCGCGAAGATAAACGTCCCTTAATGAGTGATTTACGTGAATCTGGTTCAATTGAGCAAGATGCTGATATAGTAGCTTTCTTATATCGAGATGACTACTATAATAAAGAGGCTCGAAGTGAAGATAACAATAGTATTAGCGAATTGATAATAGGAAAACATCGTAATGGTCCAACTGCCACAATAGAATTACTTTTCAAAAAAAATACATCTACTTTTGTAAATTTGCGTAAAGACCATACAAATATGGAGGAAAATAAAGAATGAAAAGAAACAAATTAATAGTAATCCTAATCATACTTATCTCTTTTTTTACATCTGTTGGATTTAAGGCTATTTCCCTTGAACCTAAAACAGTTTATCATGTCTACTTAAAGGGAAAATCATTAGGTCTTATATCATCTAAAAAAAGACTTGAAGATTATATAAATAAAAAGCAGCAAGAAATAAAAGACAAATATAAAGTCACAAAAGTTTACTTGCCAGAAGATTTAGATATAGTAAAAGAAATAACTTATTCAAATAATATTCAAAGTGTTGAGGAAATATATAATGAAATAAAAGATATTTCACCATTTACAATAAGTGGGTATATGATTAAGATAAAAGGTCTAGATACAAAAGATAATAATGGTAGAACTATTAAAGGAGTTACTAAAATAATTTATTGTTTAGATAAAGAAATGTTTGAAAATGCTGTTCAAAAGACAGTAAAGTCTTTTATCCCTGAAAATGCTTTTGAAGCTTATGCTGAAGGAAAACAAGAGGAAATAAAAGATACAGGTAGTATTATAAAGAATATTTATATTGAAAATAAAATTACCATCAAAAAGCAAAACATACCAGTTAATAAAACTATTTATCAAACAGAAGAAGATTTAACAAAATATTTACTATTTGGAACTACAGAAAAACAAGCAACTTACATTGTAAAAAAAGGTGATACTATACCAACAGTAGCTTTTAATAATAAACTATCAACGGAAGAATTTTTAATAGCTAACAATAATTTTACTGATGAAAATAGCTTATTATCTCCCGGACAAGAAGTTACTCTTGGGATAATTAGACCTCAATTTAATGTCGTTGAAGATGATTATGTTGTCCTTCGTCAAGAAAAGAATTTTACTACAGAAACACGTTATGATAATGATAAGTATACGGACTATTCAGCCACTATTCAAAATGGTATTAAAGGAGAAGAGAAAGTAACCCAAAGAGTTATCAAAAAGAATGGTGAAACTATCAATCTAACTAACATATCTACAGAAACAATTAAAGAACCAGTAACAGAAATAATCGTTAAGGGTACAAAGCCAACTACTTTTTCTGGTGGTTATGGTGTTCCAGTGCCAACAAAAGGTCAATGGGGATGGCCAGCAACTTGCGCTAACATAACTAGTCCATTCGGTTGGCGTTGGGGAGCTATGCATGATGGAACGGATATTGCTGGATGTGGTTATGGTTCAAATATTTTTGCTGCTCAAGCAGGTACTGTTGTTCAATCTAGTGTAAAACAAGATAATGGTCAATTTATTACAATAGATCATCATAATGGCTATTATACAATGTATGCACACTTATGTAATGGTTGTCGCTATGTGAAAGTAGGAGATCATGTAGAAAAAGGACAAGTTATAGGTGGTATGGGTATGACAGGTGCCGCCTCAGGAATTCACGTTCATTTCGCAATCTGGTATGGTTTCCCATATCGTGGAGGCGTAGCCCAAAATGCTATGAGTTTCTATTAATATGCAAATTAAAATATTAGCAAGTGGTTCTAAGGGCAATTGCTCCTTAATTCTATGTGATAATACAAAATTTATCGTAGACATAGGTATTTCCTATTTAACATTAAAAAGAAGTCTTGAAGAATTATCATTATCCTTTTCTTCTTTCAATGGTATTTTAATAACACATAATCATTCTGACCATATAAAAGGATTAACATCTTTAGTAAAATATACTAATTTGCCTATCCTTATTCCAGAAGAAATGTATGATTGCCTACAAAATATAATCCCTAAAGAGCGATGCCAATTTATTGAAGATTTTTCTAAAATAAATGACGTTGAAATCGAATTGATTCATACATCTCATGATGCTCCATTTTCTGTAGGATATATCATTTCTTACAATAATAAAAGTATAGTTTTTGTAACTGATACGGGCTACATTAATCGTAAATATTTACAAAAGATGCACAATAAAGATGCTTACATCATAGAAAGCAATCATGATGAGGCAATGCTAATGGATGGACCATATCCACGATTTTTAAAAGAGCGAGTAATCAGTGATCATGGACATTTGTCCAATAGAACAACTGCTAAATACCTAAAAAATCTTGTTGGAGAAAATACAAAATATATAGTTTTAGCTCATCTTAGCGAGAAAAATAACACTGAAGAATTAGCACTTCAAGCCATAGAAGAAGAAAATATCAGTAAAGAAATAGAAGTTTTAATTGCCAAACAAAAGGAAGAAAGTCCTTTATTAGAGGTGTAGTATGATAAAAATAATAGCTATAGGATCGATAAAAGAAAAATATTTGAAAGATGCTATAGAGGAATACCGCAAAAGATTAAGCAAGTATACAAATATTGAATTAATAGAATTAAAAGATGAGAGCATAGGAGAAAAACAAAAAATACTTTTTCTAGAAGGCGAAAAAATAAAAAAGCATCTTAATGATAAAGATTATATTATTACTTTAGAAATAGAAGGACAACAACTAACATCTATATCTTTAGCAGAAAAAATGCAATCCATTTTAGTAAATAATAGTAATTTAACTTTCATTATAGGAGGAAGTTATGGACTTAGTGAAGAAATAAAAAATCTAGCTAATTTTCATTTATCATTTTCTAAATTAACTTTTCCTCACCAACTATTTAGAGTTTTACTCTTAGAGCAAATTTATCGTTCATATAAAATCAATAGTCATGAAAGTTATCACAAATAAAAAATGTCGCCAAAAATAGGGAGGTTATTATGATAGGAAATAGTTGGGATGAATTATTAAAAGATGAATACAATAAAGAATACTTCAATAATCTACTAAACTTTGTAAATAAAGAATATCAAACAAAAACAATTTATCCTAAGAAAAATGAAGTATTTAATGCTTTTCGTTATACTGATTACAATAATATAAAGGTTGTAATCTTAGGACAAGATCCATATCATGGACCAAATCAAGCTGAGGGTTTATCTTTTTCAGTAAGTAATGAAGTTTTAAAGCCCCCATCTTTACAAAATATTTTTAAAGAATTAGAAAGCGATTTAGGCATACCATTTCCCAAGAAAAATTCTTTAAAGCCATGGACTAAAGAAGGCGTTTTATTATTAAATGCCGTTTTAACGGTACAAGCTCATACTCCGACATCTCACAAAGGGCATGGTTGGGAAACGTTCACAGATGAAATTATCAAAATAATCAACAAGAAAACAACACCGGTTGTCTTTATCTTGTGGGGAAGTTATGCCAGAGCAAAAAAGAGTTTAATAACAAATCCTATTCATTACATAATAGAATCTGCTCATCCATCACCATTTTCAGCATATAATGGTTTTTTTGGAAGTAAGCCATTTTCTAAAACAAATGCCTTTTTAAAAGAACATGGAATAAAACAAATTAATTGGTCAATAGAATAATATTTATAGTTAAAAAGCATAAAAAAAGCACATATTTAATTACTGTGCTTGGGCCGCTGTAATTACAACCACTCCGACTATATCATCTACAGAGCAACCTCTTGATAAATCATTAACTGGATATGCCATTTCTTGACAAATAGGTCCATAAGCAACAGCCTTAGCAAGTCTCTGTACAAGCTTATAACCAATATTGCCAGCATCAAGATCAGGAAAAATTAATA